>JBCDJM010000054.1:0-30058 GCA_038747755.1 Cyanobacteria bacterium P01_H01_bin.35 | reverse complement strand
TGCTGTATGTATGAAATTTTCGAGGTACGGCGGTCTTCGGTTTTTTTTCCTTGACCGTTATTAATACTTTAGCTAGTTTGTTTCGGTTTGTAAAGGGGTTTAATAATATTGTTTTTGAAGTTAGTTATAAGTTTTATTTATCAGTGATAAACTGAAATGACTCACATAAGAAAAATTCTGTAACTAACAGAATTTAATGCTTCACCTATGTCTAGAATTGTTACATACAGTCCTGCTTATACAGTAGTTCCTACTTATGAATGCTTTAATCGTTGTAGCTATTGTAATTTTCGCTCAGAACCAGGGACAAGTGCTTGGCTAAGTCTATCCGAAGCAGAAAAAAAATTATTATCTCTCAAGAATCAAGGTATAATTGAAATTTTGATTTTAAGCGGTGAAGTACACCCAAAAAGTCAATACAGACAAGTTTGGTTTCAACTAATCTATGACTTATGTAAACTAGCTCTATCTTTAGGATTTTTGCCCCACACTAATGTAGGACCACTTAGTAGGGCAGAAATGAATAAGTTGAAACAGGTAAATGTGTCAATGGGACTAATGTTGGAGCAGATAACACCTAAATTACTGCAAACAGTCCATAGAAATGCTCCTAGTAAGATACCACTTTTACGGTTACAACAATTAGAATTGGCAGGGGAATTAAAAATTCCTTTTACTACTGGTTTATTGTTAGGAATTGGAGAGACTGTAGCTGACTGGAAAGAAACATTAGAAGCGATCGCTAATATTCATCAAAAATGGGGTCATATTCAAGAAGTTATTCTACAACCCTACAGTCCTGGTAATCAAGAAATATGGAATGGTGAAGGTTTTGATATTAATTTATTGCCAGAAGTTGTAGCGATCGCTAGTCAAATTTTACCCTCAAATATTACCCTGCAAATTCCTCCTAATTTAGTTACAAAACCAGAAATATTATTAGCTTGTTTGGAAAATGGAGCGGGAGACTTAGGAGGTATCGGACTATTAGATGAAGTTAATCCTGATTATCCTCATCTCCACTATCAAGCTTTAGTAAAGGTTTTGGAATCTGGAGGATGGGAGTTAATTAAAAGATTACCTGTGTATTCTAAATATGATGATTGGTTGGCAATAAATTTAAAAAATATTGTGAGTAAATGGCGTATGAAATTATCAATGGATGGATAATCTTTGCGATCGCGACTATATTATGAATCTCGTAATCTTAAGTTCTGAGAATTTTACACAAAGCAATTCCGGTGACGATACCATAGACTGCCCAGCTAGTACCATTGACAATACCAATCAATGTATTAGGTAATGCCTGACAAATAGCAGAACATAGCGACGCACCGATAGCTCCGTTCATAGCTCCACCAACCAAACTGGATAACAGCCAGACTCCAAAAGTGTGTACTCGTTTCCGAGTATGGTAACTGAGAATGCTTGCTTGGGTGAGTGCCATGAATGAGAATACAATTGGCTGATTGATGAGATTAAGCCAGAATACTTCCCACAACCCAAACTTAGACGATAAACTGTTAACTATATTACTGACCAAAGGTTGTAGCAAAGCTAAGATGAAGTAGCCAAATATCCAACCAAAAGCACTTGCCAAAGGCCAAAACCAATCTCTCAGACCTACCCACCTCAAAACTATCCATTGCAGAGAACCCACAATAGCTCCTGAAAAGAAGAGCGTAGCCATAAACTGCCAACCGTTATCCTCAAGGTATCCGACCAAAAATCCTCCGATAAAGTTGGCAATAATCCAGACTGCAATAAATTTTGTTTGCTGTCTTATTGACTTTTGAATCCTTTTCATAAGCGTTGGCTCGCCTAGCGGCAGCTATATCGCTCTCTCTAATTTTTGTAATACAATACACTTGATTTAGTATTACAAAAATCAGGAGATGAGTGAAATGGACGTAACAGAACTCGAATCTGTGACCTCCACGATGTCAACGTAATTAAGCTATTGTTTTGTCATATTTCTAGACTTTCTTCAACAAAAAGAATATTTTTGTTGAGGTATCAAATTGAAACAAAAAAATGGAGTTATTAAGCGAATTGGGAGAGTCTCTATTGAACATTGCCGTGGATATATCCGATTAAGGTGGACATTTGAGGGCAAGAGAAAATCCCTGCAAGTATGTCCAAAGGATACGGTTGATGGGTTGCAGTTGGCGACAGTTAAAGCTAAAGAGATAGATTCAGATTTGGCTAGGTATGACTTGGGCTTAGAGGGTTACGATGAATCGCTAGCTAAGTATTCAAGACGATACCAAAAGACAGTCGAACAAAATCTCAGCGAGGCTGACTGGAACTTAAAACAGATTTGGGAGCGCAACAAGGAATTAAAGAAGGACAGTATTTCCTTATCTACGCAGGCTAATTCCTGGAAGTCTGTGGATAAGATGCTTCAGATGGTTGATTGCAATCAAAGCAGTGCAAGTAGTCTTGTAGATGGTTTGCTAAAAAGCTACTCTCCAGGGGGTTTGAAGAGACCATTTGATGATATTGTTGCAGCTACTAACGCTTGGGCTAAACGCAACGATATTAAGAATCCTTGGAGAGATATTAAGTCACTTTTGCCTAAGTCAAAGAAGTCTAGCAATAGAAGTAAGGAAGCGTGGCCTAGGGATGAGATTAACGAGATTATTCAATATTTCAAAATTACTCCCAAACATAGCCACTATCACCCCTATGTCACTTTCCTAGCTTATACGGGTTGCAGACCTGAAGAGGCGATCGCTTTAACTTGGGATGATATTTACTGGGAAGAGAAGTATATATTGATAGATAAGGTTTATACTCACGGGCAAATCAAGAATGAGACGAAGACTGGGAAAGACCGAAAAATCCCTATTAATTCGCAGTTACACGAACTGTTAACTAAAGAATGCCCTCGTGTTAGCTTCCTCCTGTTCCCTTCAATGAAGGGAAGTTATATAGACCAAAAAAACTTTAACACAAGACATTTTAAGGTCGTCGTCAATTACTTGCATGAGAATAAATCAATCTCCAAATCGATGCCTACTTACAACCTCAGAAATAGTTGGATTACTCTCATGCTCAAGGAGGGGATTGATATTGCTTCAGTGGCTAAATTAGCGGGAACGAGTGAGAAAATGGTTTTGGAACACTACTGGGGAGCTGATGACTCAATAGTAATTCCTGAGATTTGATTGTTATTTATCGTGTCAATTTCAACCGACTCTTAGTATTAATTAATAAGTACATCATTCTACAGCATTTAACAAAAACAATGAAAGAAAATCTGAGTGAAAACCTTGATGAGCTATTGGATTTGTTCCATCGAAAAAGAAGACAATGCCCTAAAGGGGTTAACCTTATTCTTTCAAAGAATAAATACATTTCGTTGCAGTTTGTTTTTCCCTGTAGTGGTAAGCGGAGAACAAAGAGCTGTAACGCTGAATTTACAGAAGATGGCATAATTCTGGCAGCAGCAAAAGCTAAAAAAGTAAAAGAAGCCCTTGATATATTCTCTACTGCTTCTGAGTTTTGGGAATGGTACAACAAGAGGATTCTTGAAATAAATAGAGTTGAGAAAAACCTGAAAACTTACAAACAAATATTTCAAGAGATAGAAAAAGAGTATTTTGATGGTTTTCACAGAAACACAGGAAGGAAGCGGAATAGAAATAATATAAGTGACCAGAATTCATTTAAAAGAACTAAAGAACATTACTTTAAAAAATTTCCTAAACACGACAACTACCCTAGTTGGAACGACATCCAAGAAGTATTATTCTCATGGAAAAAAGGTACTAAATCTTTCAAAGACGCATATTACTTCTTAAAAGATTTAGCTAAACGCTCCAAGAACAACGATTTAGTCAAAGCATTAAATGAAATTAATCCCAAGCAAACAGTATTTTCAAACGCACAAAGTTGTAGCTGGGAGGATTTTCACAATTGGCATCTTCAGCGATACAGCGAACTAGGCTCACTGCTCCCAGAAGTTTCAGAAAGAAGGAGGGGGTGGTTGTGGGTAGCTTCTATGTGCGTAATGTATGGATTACGACCAAGTGAGGTAGCAGCTCTTGAGAACTTGACTAAACCATGGGGAAAAGATGGTGTGACGATACCCGCTATAAATGACCCCAGCAACGAAGATATGTTGCTTGTCGTTGGAGAGTTCACATACTTCGGTACATCCACAAAGACTGGACAGAGGATAGCTCGTCCAATGGTTACCGACAAATCTCTCTGGGATAAATTACGGCTACAGGATATTCGGTTACCTATCTACAACCCTACCTCCAAGAAACCCGAAGTAGTTGCTAGAGGGTTTAGCGACCGATTGACACAAGCCTTGAGAAGGATGAAGTGTCCGGTAACACAAGCTTATGCTTTTCGACATTTAGCTAACCAGCTAGGAGAAAAATATGGTATCCCTCAAGAAATAAGAGCCAGGATATTGGGGCATTCTGTAGCAGTAAATGAGAGTGTGTACAAGAAAAGGAAAAATCTGAAGACTGAGATAGATTTGTTGTTGAACCATAGTCGGCAACCTTTGGATTACGAGATTGCAGTAGGCAAAATCAAATCTGAAGGGGGCAATATAGCCTCTCCTGACATGCGCATGGCTTTGAAGACTATATATCAAATCTGAAGGACTTCGGCAACACAGTATAACTTTTTAGTATAAGTAGTCGTTATTACCGACAAGTATTAATTACTATAAATCGCTGAAACCTTGACTAAGCAATACTTTCATTTTTGTCACACCTCTACCAGGGGGGGGTTATAATTACCCGCCAGGGGTAGGTGTGACAGACAGAATAGTTAGTTGAGGATGACAAAAGTCTATATCTATATACAGAAAATATATTTCAAAAAAGACTTATGCGAGGTGCTGGGGATATCTAACATTCGACAAAACTTAGACAAATTAGACGATGATGAAAAGGGATGGAATAGTATTCCATCCCTAGGCGGAAATCAAGAACTATCAATAGTTTCAGAATCTGGAATGTACTGCTTAGTATTAAAATCTCGCAAGCCTCAAGCTAGAACTTCTAAGGGTTCCGTTTCAAACGCGAGAGTTCCAGACCAGTCAGGGCAACTCTTCAACTGAGAAGTTTTATTATCTCAATGAAGACCAGGCTAACTTTTTTTATGACACTCAGCCGAAATACTTCGCAAATGGCAGAAATGATAAAACCACCGCATCAATTTACGGTGGCTTAATGTCCATTTTTATTCTGTTTTGTTCTACCGGAGTATGTTTTTCTTTTTGTGCCAAAACTTTGGGTCAAAAGTTTGCATCAAAACAGAATCATATACTCGCTCGTGACGATATCAGTAGAAAGTGGCCTTTAATCTAGGTATATGGACACTATACACAATTAGATTAGATTTGTCAACGCCTTACTTTTTACTTTTAGAATCACCACTTTTCTTTGCGGGAGTCTGATGATGAAAAGGGTACAAATACTACTTGTACCCTTGGGTGAAATTCATAAAAACCTGACATGAATAATATTCGTATCAGGTCAATATCAACCCCTCAAGGTTTATCTTTGCTCGTTTTAGTGTTATTTTTACTCCCTTTGACTTCTTTAGGTTTGGATTTTTCGTCATCTTCATTGGTGTCGGTTAAACCGACGGTATCCTTTTCCTTGGCTTTTCTTTTTTCTCTTAGGTCTTTGTAAATCTCTATTTTGTTCAACTCTTCAAAGACAATAGGGTAGCCTTTTTCCATGAGCATACAGGCTATCGCAGATTGACTTCTGCCGGTCTCATCAGAAAGTAATTGAACTACTTCGTACAAATCGTGAGGACACGATACTGAAATTTGAATTGTTTGAGGCATATATCAGTGGTATAAATAAAATTTTCACCGTTATACAGTTGACACATCAGTGATAATGTGTGAGTATAGATATATGAGCAAACAGGAAACACCGACCGGATATAAAAGCGTCGCCTTTAGAATCAACGGGGCATTCCCTGATAAACCACTCATATCTCATGTACAAGTCCAGCATATCCCATTATTAGGAGTCTCGTCTAGTTGCTCATCGTTCCATCTGCAATGAACCATTTAATGAGGTTTCCAGTAATATTAGTAGATTTCACAAAAAGGAGATGAACAGTCAATTTAACGAAAAAACTATCGACAGAATCAGAACGAGTATCTATATCGCACTAGGTGAGAAGGATTTCTTTACTAGAGCGGGGTTACTAGAAGCACTAAAGCGTACCGGGTTAAAGCTTTCAAGCTCTCAACTTACTAGAGACGTTGAACTTCTAAGCCGATGCAACATCAAAGGTTTTAACCACTTTAAATATGACAAGGGTTACGACCGTAGGAGTTGTGAAGCAATAGTAGCTTATAGATTCCTAGCAGCGACAAGAGGTAGGGCACAAGCGGTTTACCACTTAAACACAGTTCTTGGCTTACTAGCAATTGAAACTGTAACTGAATCAAACTATCAAACTATAGAGGTAAATAAAGTAGCATAATGAGAGTTTCCATTGAAGTATTTTCTCAGCCTGAAGCTGCTGAAGTTATTCAAATAATTGAGCAGTTAGCTTACGCTGAGGAAAACCCGTCTGAGAATCCGTATTCAGACCTCGAATCGTTGTCAAGCTTAGTCCGTTTTGCTTTGATTTCAGTGTTTGACACTCAGAAAGAGATTAATAGATTTCAACTAAATGAGTTTAAAACGGCACTCCGTTCTTTAGAAACAAGAGTTGACGAATATTACACAATATTAGAGGTTGAATAAATGACAACAAATAACGGCGCGATTGTACAGAAAATAGCTCTGAAACAGGAGCAATCTAGCAAAACGCACCAGCAATCTGACAACGCTGATGACGCTCGTATGCAAGCTCGTAAAGATGCTATTGATTGGGGGCAAGCTTACAAGAAGTATCTTACTGATTATAAAGAAGAGGCTCGCATGATTATTCACGAGAAAATTCTTAAAGAGAAGGATGAGAAACTGGAATCATTAGATTTAGATGAATCTATGTTTTTCCCTGGCTTACCTTCAGTACCACATATAGGCTAGGTATTATGAATCCACCAATTGATAAACCTGATGAATGGATAAGGACTTTTATAGAGGGTGATTGGATTTTCCATACTTGGAGTTTCAGGGGGTACTTGATGGTGAAGGTTGCCAACAGAATCGACGGTAAAGCTTTTCACCCTTTACAACGAAACCAAGATAGGTGGGTAAAGCATCTACATAACGGGGGTTCCCCTCTCGAACTATTAGCGGAGATAGGATTAGATGGTAGTGAACAAATCCAGCCAAGTGAATCAACTGGTTGATAGCACTTGGACTCTTGTACCTTTTGACAACGACAAAACTTACACGGCTGTACTCGTGAAGCTAACGGTAGATGGTAAGTTTCTTTGTGAGACGGTCGCGCAACTACCATTAAACGGCAGTCCTCACTATGCAGGTATAGGAATAGAACTAGGATTGAGTTATTATGAATCACCTGAAACAAACGACGTTGATTAATCCTGCTTTCCTAGCGGGGTTTATGCTAGCACTTCTGCTAGTTTCCACACCGATAATCATGGCAAGTACATTTAGTAAAGGAGTAGAAGAAGTTGGGATTACTAAGTAAATATTTCAAGGGTGAAGTTACTGAAAAATCTTCATCTGCAATCGGAAATGGTAATCATGCCATCAATAAAGATGAAATTATTACGGGAGGTGCTTTAGGTCGATTTTCACCGGAACACACTCCAAACTGGAGAGGCATTCAGTCAGTACCCGTTGTTGAACAAGCCAGGTACATGAGTGCTGATGAAGCTAAAGCGCTCACCGCGCACAGAAAGCAGCTAGCAGAAGCCAAGAAGGCAGCTAGGGTAGGGTATCAGGAACTACAACGTATTGATAAGTACGACACCCAAGTGGTTAATTACTACTCTCGTTACGCAAAATCCAATGCTAGGGAAGGATTGAAACAGACTCGCAAACTCGCTAGCATTGGACGTACGTTGCACTCACTGAGACCTGGTTACGCTGGTATTAATACAGGATTACAAAAAGCTGATGATTCGGCTCAACAGCAAATAGAGGTCATCGCTAACACTCTGAAATCTTAGGTAGATAATCAATAGGGTGTATATTTTGGTTTTGATGCAAAAGTTTGATACAAAAGTTTGGGTCAAAACCTGAAATATACACCCCTTCTAACTTTAAGCGTATCTGAATTCACAAAAATCATGGTATCACAGTTCTACTTTTTATGGGGATGTTTATTGTCTGGACTATGCGGTGCATCCCTGCTTCATCTAGCCATCAAAAACTCTCAAACCCTGCAATTGCCCTTAATCATAATTCTGTTTGCAGCGAAAGCCGTCGCTGTCTTTTTATGGCTTGAAAAAGATTTGAGAATTTGGTCAATAGTAATCGCCATCAGTTTAATAGGAGGACTCCTGGCATGGATTTAAGACCGTCCCTGTTGCTAGAGATGTTGAAGTCATTCCGAACACTGTTAATATCAGCAGCTTCAACATCAACTATTGCATCGCTAATCCTCTTTGTGTCACCTACTGCATCCGAAGATGACACTATCAAGTCATTCCTTTACTCAGGAGGACTTTTATCCGGGTTGGGAACTATTGGACTATCCATGGCCATCCATCGCTACTCACCGATATTCACTATCTTGAAAAAAGCGGACGATGAAACTTTCACTCACATAATAGCAACCTACATCTATGAGCAAAAGCAGGGTATTTCTCAATTACCTGTTACGGATGAACCGATTGAAATTTATCCAGAGGAACTTCCGGAGTCACCTTCCACTACCACTTCCGAACAAATTTCAGCTAGTCTAATCACGGAAGTAAGTAAGTTAGTAAGTGAAGGTAAGTCAGACACGTTTATTATCGAAAATGTGTTGCAGTGCAAAGGTAGAAAGTATCAAGAGGGTAAAGCTAAGTTGGGTGAGATTAAAGAGCTGATAGCTCAACTAAATCAACAGAATGAAGCGACTGTTGACGCTTGGAGTAGTCCAGGGTAATGTAGAAACCAGGGTAATGCAAGAGAAGGCATTTCCCAAGTATTAATATTTGGGAGATAACTAAGTAAAAGTTTATGTAGGGTGAAGTTGTGCTTACAAATATTAAGGTTTGGAAGATATTTAAGTCAACCTAGATGCTCTTATTTCACCCTCCAAAGTGCCTGAATTTCACTTCTCTAGCTATATAGCTATAGAAGTTATTTTCCCGCATAAGCTAGTTTCCTCAGTCAAATCAGACTTTTACCCCTATGTCAGTGAGACTATCTCCTCAAAACGAAAAAGCGTAGCAAGGGAGAAAATTGGCAATATTGCAACATCTCTCTCTTTTACTCGCTACATTGACCCACATTGACCCACATTGACCCACATTGCCTATTTTTCTGAGTAAATTCCACTCAACCAAATATTTCTCTACACACCGAGAATGGTCTCTCTACTATGTGTAGCTTGTAAACAATGCTTTTATCGTGAATGCAAAGCTCAGGATGAGGAGGGGATAATCCCCTAGTTATCCCATCGCTCACCCATTTTCTAAAAATATCGCTACAATCAGATCATATCGAGAATAAGTTTTAGAAAACTAAAGATAAATTTTTAAAAATATTTAGAGACGCACAAAAAAAAACGCGACTGCATATATCGCGTTTTAGCAAGATGTATTCAATTATTATGATTATGATATTAACAGAAAATTTACTAAACCGCAAGGAAAACTCACTAAACGATTACGGCGACTTCAATCATTACGGTTCATCCGGTAGTGGACAGTATCACAAGTGGGAAAGATTCACCAGATTAAAAGAGACTTGTCCAATCTGCAACGGCGCGCATAAACGATGCACGACTAACGGCAGTTTAGTTATCTGTGGGGAGGACACCCGTATATCAGGTTGGAAAAACCTTGGGCAAGATAAAGCAGGTATCGGCTATCTCTACAGACCTGATTCATCTCAATCATCCGAATACAAGAAATTACCAAAACCAGTTCCAGCAAAGCCTGCCAAGGTGTCACACCTAAACCAAGGGGATATTAATAACCTCCTCCTGGATATGCTGTGCCAACAACCTGTAGAAGATTGGGCAAGAGCTGATTTATTGAAAAGAGGAGTTGAGCCAAGTGGGTTATTAGGTAAATCATTCCCAAAAGGGGTGATAGATGATAGGTATGAGGGCTTACCCGGTACATATCGAGATAGTCAGGGTAGGCTGAGGATAAACGTCCCTAACGATAGCTACTTTTGCCCCATATTTAACGAGGACGGCCTAGTCGTTGGTGGTCAATTAAAAATTAAGGGTGGTAAGTACATTTGGTTGTCCGCTGGTAGCAAGGGCGGGTACAACCATCATATTAACGGCAAAACTCCACATACTCTATGTAATTCTAATAAAGACAAGAGGAGTCAGTTTTTTGTTAATGAAGGGAAGGGAAGTAAGCAAAGAAAAAATATCATTTTATTTAGCGAGGGAGTTCTCAAGCCCTACATAATTAATCAATTATCCGGTTATCCTTGTATTGGTGCAGTGGGCGGTAATTTTAAGGGGAATTTTGAGAATATAGATAAGTTCATTGCAAAAGTCACTAACAATAACCCTGACCAGTTTACTTTTGCGATTGCTGCTGATGCAGGTAGCGGAATTAATGATTTAGTGGTGAAGCAGTATAAGGCTTTAGTTGAACATATCAAAGAGAAATACAACAGAGAAATTTATGTTGTTTGGTACAGCCAATACACTAAAGAGCAGCATCTCGATTTTGACGATATTTTAGCTACTGGAAAAACTAAATATCAATTAATTCCGTTCAATAGATTTGTCAAGAAAAACGAAGAGTTTAAGGCACTCCAAGAAAAAAAGAAATTTACAGCAAAACATAAATTTTCAGAGAGATACCTACCAGTAGATGACTCTTATTGGGGATGGGAGAACAACCCTATAGTTGATTTCACAAAGAACGTTAATAAGGGCGTCCGTACCCTGTTAGCTCTAAAATCTCCGATGGGAACAGGTAAGACTGAAGCGTTGAAAAAGGTACTTGAATTGTTGAAGCATGGGATATTCTTGCTTGGGTATCGAAACAGCTTGCTGAAGCAAACGGGGGAAAGGATAAAAGCTATTTATCACATAACAGAGATAGTAAACAGTCTTCAGCTTTCTGCAACAATGGAGTCTGTCTCCCTGTGCATGGATAGCCTTCTAAGAGTTCAAGTTACTGACGTTATAGGCAAGGTTGTTGTAGTTGACGAAGCGCCACTTGTCTTGGAGCATTTACTGGATAGTGAGACTTGTAAGGGGAGAAGGTATCGACTGAGGAAGCATCTCCGTGAATTACTGGTAAATTGTGCGGGTGTTGTGATTATGTCAGACCAACTGACAGATAGAGAGGTTAAGCTCATTCAGGAACTTACTGGGATAAAGGATGAGGATACATTGACAGTTGAAAATACCTTTAAGATGCCGTCAAGAAAGGTAATTGTGTATGATTCTGAGAAACAGTTGAGACAAGCCCTGTTTGATGGGATAGAAGCCGGAAAAAGGATTTTTCTTGCTACTGACTCTCAAAAGTTTACTGAGGTATGGGGAAGGAAGACGACTGAGGAAATCAAATCTGATTGCAGAACTTTGATTATCAACTCTGAAACCCTTTATAAAAAAGAAGTACAGGATTTCCTCAAAGACCCGAATGGACACCTATCTCTTTATGATTTTATACTGGCAAGTCCGACTGCTGAATCAGGTTTAAGCATTGACGAGAAAGGGTGTCTGGACGCGATATTTGTCAGATGGACTCACTTGGGGCAAGACGCCTGTACTCAGATAATGCACAGAGTTAGAGATACTGATTGTCCGGTACATTTATTTGCTTATAGATGCAGAAACGGGCAAAAATCAGTTATAGACCTCCATGAGGAGAGGATTGATAGGAAGCACTCAATTCTAGCTGAGAAGGAGAAATCAGACCTGAGATATATGTATGGAATTGAGGATGCAAGCGATGAGGAAAAAAGTGATTTTGCAAAGTTCCATCTTGAGTCAAACGATTCCATTAATAATGATATTCGTGACTATGAACAGAGTCCTCTTACTACATATCTAGATGAACTTAAGGAGATGAGGTTGATGGAGCAACATAGCCTCAGAGATTTATTAGTACATGACTTGAAGGTGAGGGGTTACGACGTTGGTGAAGCACCGGAAGTGGAATTGAACAAAGATGCAATCAATACAAACAACCAGTCTGAGGCGATTAAGGAGGAGAAATCACTGGCTATCTTAGAAGCTAAAATCTTGAGTGATGATGAGTATGGAAAGTTAGACAGAAGGGAGGTCAAGACCCCACAGGAAACAGCGGAAATAAGAAAATATGACCTTTTGCGTTCACTCCCTGGTATTGATAAATTAGAAGGTTGGGGAGTGGATTTAATTAAATATCTCAAATTTGATAAACCCAATAGTATGAGGCAAGTATCGATGCGACATCTCTTGAATAATGAAGTATTGGATGACCTTCTCAGAGATAAGACAGGACTTACGCAGTACCGCCATATATGGCGTATAAATTTGTCAATATTCAAGATACAGCCACTATAATTAGTGTTGTTGCGTAAGTCCTGTAAGAATTTAATCAATAACTTAATCTATGGAACTTCCGTTAATGATTGGGACATGAAGCATTCTGTGATAGCAGACTTGAGAAAATTAGATATATTGTTACGAATATTGATAGACGGTGAACGCTTCGACTCTGAGAATCCGTTAGTCAAGAAGTTTGTTTAAATAGCCAATGACTGCAATCACTTACCTAAGCAAGGGAAATTAGGGAATATTCAATATCTCAACAATGTATTTGATTTAATTGGTTACAAAGCTAAATATAGGGGTCAAGCGAGGGGTAAAGATGGTAGCAGAAGGCGCGAGTACGCTATAGAAGACAATCTCTATTATGAAGTTGGGGAGGGGGATGAAAAAAGGAAGGTTATGCTGCAATCTTTACTCCAGGAGTGCTTAGACAGGAGGAAAGCAGAACTGCTTGAAAAGTATGATACCAAGTATTTCGAGCAGCAGAAAAAGAAATTTTTAGGAGAGGAAATATCGGAAGAGACACCCGCTTTATTCACTAGGGAACTTCTCAGTGATGAAGAACGCATGGAAGATATGCAGTACATCGAAACGATTGAAGCTGCTGACACTAATACAGCCTCCGAAAAGCTTGATTTACCAGTAACTCTAGAAGAAACTACCGACAACAATGCAACCCTTGAAATAGATGCAAACAAAGTGAAACAAATCGTCGTCTACTTCTTTAATGGGATTAAATCAGGAATGACTGTCCTTGACCAAATCGCCTCAACAATAGAGTTTTGCGGACGGGCAGTATTTGAACAAGCTTGCTATGAGAGCAGTCTACTCTTAGGCAAATGTATCGACGTTGATTACGAATTTATGGAGACTTAAAGCTATGTCAGCACAAAGAAGGATGCCATTTTTCAAGATTTACTGTGACCCAACTCTCAAAGAGAAGTTGAAATACTATTCAAAGTTGTACGGCACTAATCAATCTGAAGTGATAAATATGCTTGTTGATGGTTGGGTAGATGGGGTGGAAAAGATTACCCCTCTCCGTGATAATTTTAACTTCTCGGAAACGTTGGCCACTAAGGACTGATGAATTATGGCCAAAAATAACAAAACCACCGCATTTCTCTTTGGTGGTTTCTTTTTATATGGGTATTTTCCGGTTTTGCACCAAACCTTTGGGTCAAAGGGTTTGGGTCAAAGGGTTTGGGTCAAACTTTTGATGCAATCCGGGAATATATCCTTTTGAAATTATTTTATCTGTGAGGTAGTAGTCTCCTTGGCCGTTTGAAGCTGTTGGCCTTTTTCCACTGCAAATATATATTACGAAACTTCATTCAGTTTGTCAAGACTTGCTTGTATTTTTTCTCTATGGCCATCATCTCCCTTGAAGGAATTTTTGCCACCCCAAAGGTATAACAAAATAGTGGAAGCGATCGCTCTTACCAACATTATTTTTCTCTCCATTGGTATCAAGTAGGTATTTCTAGAGTAAAATGAACCTTGGAGGAATCGAGAAATATTTGGACGTATAGCTCAGTTTGTTTGAGCGCCATGCTTTGACAGAGTGGACGTAACAGAACTCGAATCTGTGACCTCCACGATGTCAACGTGGCGCTCTAACCAACTGAGCTATACGTCCAAGTATTTAATTACATTAACATACCCTTCCCAAAATTGCAACCCCCAAGCAAAAAAAATTATTATCAGCACCTGACTTCTAGTTACAAGCGGTTGCTAGTATAATTAGCATCAAATTATCGAAGCATAACAATGGAAATTATTATTGGCCACGGCATTGATATTGTTGACATAAACAGGATAGAAAAAAGCAGAAAAAGATCGGGATCTGATTTTGAAGTTCGATGCTTTACCGCAACTGAGCGTAGTGTTACTCAACATGATATTAATAGTAATCAATACTTTGCAGGTCGTTTTGCTGCCAAGGAAGCTGTACTCAAAGCTCTTGGAACTGGGTGGAGTCAAGGAATTGCTTGGACTGATATTGAAATCCAAAGGTTGCCAACAGGTGAACCATTGGTTGTACTATATGGAAAATGCCAAGAAATAGCAAATAAACTAGGTATTACGAAGTGGTTACTGAGCATAAGTCATACAAATCCATTTGCGATCGCAAGTGCTATTGCTATAAAAACTGCCTCTCTTGAGGATAATAATACTTCTCAAGCAACAGAATAAACGTGTCATAAACTTTGATAAATTATTGAGTGTTTATCCAAATCAACTATAACCGTTCCTCCTCTATTCTTTTTTAGCTGTCGCCAAACTTAATAACCCATTATGATTGCTTTTTCCCAATCACCTAGAGATTTCTTAGACACTTCTAAATGGATAGTCATATTTTTGATAGTCTTAAGCAATTGGTAATCTATTGTAGAAATTCCTTCCATAAATGTATGGTTTTTAGCATAACTAAATACAAGAGCTGATATACCTTCCTCAATTGCTATAGCACGACCACCATCTTCTACTTCATCAATAAGGGAATCACTTTTGCGCTTACGTCCCAAATTGGAACGAGTCACGGGAGACCAACCTAAAATTGCAGCATAGGAAAAGTGAAAGATATCGTGAAAGCGATAACCATCACTTACATATGAGTTATCAGTTAGATCGTTGCCAATTTGCTTGCCATCAACGAACGCCTTCATTTTCACAGAGTCTCTTTGGCTAAATTCAGTAACCTCAACCGTAAACTGTCTTGGTAGGCGTTCGTTTTCAGGAAAGTTCCTATCAAAATAATTTTCTGAGTTTGCATAGTTATCATTTGTTGTTTCACCCGCTCCCCAACGGTCTTGAGATTTCTGGAGATTGGTCTGTGCAATCTTTCCTAAATCAAGGTCGAATTTACTGGCCACATCTGCAATATACCAAAGTAGATCCCCTAATTCTTCTTGTATACGCTCTGTAAATAATTTATGAGCTTCACCGTCACGAAGGTATTTTTTATACTCAGTAAGAAGCTCGCCTGTTTCACCTGCTAAACCCAATAAAGGTACAATTACATCATCATCAGTAGATGCAGGAATTTGAGATGTTTTGAGTGCCTGAGATTGATACTCACTAAAATTCATAATTTACTCCTAAAAAATTTATTTTGGCTACTTTGGTTGAGTAGGATTTAGATTTTTTTTGTACTTTTCAACTGCTTGATTAATTCCCCACTTGGGGGGATAACAATAATCAATTGACTCCATGTTAGGAAAATACTTTTGCTTAATACGAGTCCTACCAGATATTCCTGAAATATCAGGGTGTCTAATCCGAGAATACTTATCAACTTCACAGAATAAATTTTGACAGTCTATTAATTGCAACTTACGCCCCCAAAGAGACTGGAACTCAAGTCCTAATCTCTCAAATTCTGATTCTTGCCTATCTACCATAAGCTTAATAATTTCTGGTTCATTTAAACCGCCAAGATCGAGAAAACATTTACGAATTCCATCAAGAGCACCTGGTCCGGGAATGACGAAATCCATTTCGCTAAAGTTTGTGATTTGACTGTAATTGACATCAGTAATAAATTGATATGCTAAAAAATCACCGATAGTTGGATACTTGCGAAATAAATCAAATCCACGGTGCATATTTTTTGCATCTGCAAGCTCCTTTGGTAGCTCGTCAAGCATCATATTTTCGATTAGTTTCAGATGATTTTGATGTTTTGCTGTGTATCCACCTAGTTGCTTTCCACCTGATGGCATGATGTACGCTGCTGAATATATAGCTTGACTCGATGCCATAGCTTCTACTAGAACTTTGTTATAGCGATCGAAGGAATAATCAGAATAAACAATAGGACCTAACTTTTTTTCTAAGAGGTTCCATGTTTCAATCTTGTTGAAAATTTTAAACAGGATAATTCTGAAAAATACTTCATCAATAGAATTCGGAAGATCGTTTCTATAGATGACATGATTTATTAAATATTGGCTAGTGCGGTCAGATGCTCTATAAGCATTAGTAAATTTATAAGTAGAAAGAATTGGGTCGTCTGTCCAAGGCACAAGTCGGTTTTCCAACTTCTTGAAAAAAATTTTCTGTCTTTCTGCCGCAAAGCGCCAATAGGTATCAAATACAATAGTAGGTTTAGCAGGAGTAATATGAGAAATAATTTCTGGTCTTGGAGCAGATGGTTTTTCCCAATCAAGGCTTAGTTGGAGACTAAGTTGTAAACCTTGCTTAATTCTTTTACTAGAAGACTTACTCCGAGAAACAGTTAGTTTTTGCTCTAATACTTCTTGAATTTTCTCTATCGTAATTTCTAGTGAGTTTGTATTATCAATAGTAACAACTGGGTAATTTTTTTGCTCTTCTGCTGCCAGTAGGTTGTATTCTTGGCTTAATTTTTGCCAATGTTCTAAATTGACATTTCTATCGATAGGGGTATCGCGACGGATAAAAAGTATAGGAGAAGGCTTAATATTTTCCCACTGCAGTCGCTCAGGTTCAATCATGCTTTGCAGTAGTCTACGATTAATCCCTGATACAACTCCATAAACCCAAGTAGACCACCAATAGCGATCGAGTATGACATATTTACCTGCTTTGATAGCAGGTACTATATGGCTTTCGATCGCATCTAGATGAGCAGCAATATGAAGCATCTGCTGACTTGCTGTAGTCAAACTTTCAACTCCAAATTTGGACGGTTCATGGTGGAGGTCATATATTAACTTTCCGACGGTTCCTGGTTTGCGACCAGGAAAACTCAATAATTCACAATCATTTCCACTTTCTTCTAGATACTTTGCTATTTCCTTTGAGAGAGTCGTTTTGCCAACACCGTCTGGTCCCTCAAAAACAATCAGCTTACCCTGTTTTGGGCGTTTATTTTTCATTTTAATAGATTTAATTAGGCTATCTTAAGTGATAATTTCATGCTTCCAAAAATATCTTGATTTTATTTAAGCAAAAGTCATCAAAAGGAAGACATTTTAAAATTTCACTTAACAATTTTTACCTATATATTTATTCAACAATATTTCATTTTACACTATAGAGTTGAATAATTCTGTTCAATTAAATCTAATTTTAATGTTCTAAGGATTTTCTAGCTAACTCTTCTAGTCCCGCCAACTTTTTTTTAGAAATTGTATCCATTTTAGCAACACCAATAAAGCAGTAAAGACCACTAAATTCTAGATTCATTTCTGATGCAATAAATTTACCTAATCTGCAAAGACCCAGGTAATTCCCATAAGATTTTTCAAATACTTGTTGAGTAGCATAAAAGGCATTTAATTTAAGGCTTTTTTCTTTATTATTTGGTACAAGGCTAATATGTTGTAGGCAAGGAAAAGGTAATTGAGCTATGGTATCATGGTCTCTTCCAGGGTCAAAAATTGATAATTGAAGCATCGTTCTTCTGACTGCTGGGCGGGAATTATACTGGGAAATAACGTATTCAAGCTGGTTGCCATTTTCAGGACCGAAACCGAATGAAATTAATCTTTTAAAATATACACCACGGGAGTTTTTAGTTTTAGCTAAAGCTTGAATCCTGGGAAAAATTTTTTCATACATTTCAAATAAATTTTTTCTATTATATTTTGAGCGTCGCCATAAAGACTCAGGAAAAATTGTATTAGCAACAGTATGAACTGATTGTTTATTATTGCTTTTTAGGCAGTTGTCCAGTGCTTCTCGAATCTCTTTATCTTCTTGAGGAATATTGTTTTTGAAGCCTGTTATGCTAACTACTAGGGGAGCAATTTCTTTCCCTGGATTATCTATAATATGTAGAAAAATGCGCGCCCAAGCATAAGAAAGATTTTCTTCTGTTATAACAATTGGGCGAGTATTATTCATCTTCATCCCCCTCAAGATGTCGATATTGACTTAAACCAATAAACTGATGCCGTGAAACACGAACAAATAGCGCCCACTGAGTACCTGGACAGTAGACACGCGCAATACCTGGACGGTTGGCTAAAAATAGAGTACCTGTTGGGTGATTCTCCTCAAAAGTAATTATGTCTGTCTCTGAGTGTGTAGTGTGTGGGAGAAGTAGGTGATTTCCTACCTCAACATCAATACTAGGTAGCGACCAATGTTCATCAGCAATGATTAATGGGTTTGTAGTAGGTCGCCCTATAATTTCCTCTCTAATCTTTTTGGGCTTTACTTTCAGAAGAGATTGAAGACTTGAATAGTTAAGTATTTTTAGGGCATAAGTCATGTGATAGATTAAGGTTTCGTATCCTACACCAAAAGCACAGGCGATAGTAAAAATTTGATGGGGTGTTGCAAAAGCAGGCTTCCATCCTCGCACAGTGAAAGCTTTTCGTATTGCTAATTTAGGCATTAATAACAAACCCGCAAAAGAATCGACTAAAAACTCTTCTGGCTGAAATGTTTTTGATTGTTGAGTCTCTCCTATTAGTTGGTCAAATTTTGCATTGTGGCCAAAAACATGATGCCCAAGTTCGTGAGCGCAGGTAAAGTTGCGTCTTGGCAAAGGTCGCTTTGCAGAAAGTAAGATTGTGGGTTTTTTTCCTCCAAGATATATACCTTCCATACTGCTATTATCAACAAATCTGACTGTCAAACCTAACTTGTCGCACAAGTCATAAATACAAATTCCTTGATTAGGAGTTTTACCTGCTGCTTTCCTGACTTCAGCTGATTTATACATCGCCTGTCGAGCTAGTTCCTGCTTTTGATTTGTCACAGAATATCTTTCCTGGTTTACTTTAGTATTAATCACAGCTATTCTCCTCTATTTGCATTGCAGCAAGTAACCTTAAGAGTCTATCTAGGTCTTCTGGTTTCAACTTGTTGAGTTCTCTAGCTGCAAGTTGAAGTCTGGTGTCATGAATATCCATCCGATCCGCTCCTTCTCCTAATAACCAGGAGGAACTGACATCAAAAAGCTCGGCGAGTTTAGTAATTTCTTCCGCAGAAACACTGCGGTTGCCTGCTTCTATTTCAGAAATTGAAGGTCGATGAAGGTCAAGCATCTTAGCTACCTGTGCTTGGGAAAGACCTGCCATCTTACGAGCTTCACGAATGCGCGAAGCGATAAGAGCTTTTTTTTGATTTACTTCACTCATGTCTGACTTACCCCACTGCTGACAATTTCACAGACCAGAGTTGCTGAATCTTGAATACTTAGGAGTCGCTTACAATCTTCTGAAACAAATATATGTCGATCATTTGGAATATTGACCCCGACCGGAAGTTCCATTGCCAACATACTAATTGCATCAACTTCTAAGTAACTATCAAACCCTTCTAAATCTACAAAAGGATGAGTTTGGCTATTAATATTCCCAGTATCATGTCCAGAGTCGCTTTGAATGCTCTGAAGTATTTTTATTATGTGATTTTCTACTTCTCCTTGTTCCATATTTCTATATCTTACTTTATGTAAGATTATCTTACATAAAAAATCAAACGAATGTCAAGGGGGTAGTAAGAATATTTATCCCTTACTTGTTCATTTATCAGAAAATGGACACCATAAAATTTTGGCCTATAATTATTACCACATTTGTCATGTTAAATGGATGAAAGTTTTCAAAACTTAACGTATCCTCCCTAAAATTTTGTACAACCTCTATCTCCTAATTCAACTCACCCTCCTCCACACACCCACACTCCCATCCCCACAACCTGCCGCCAACATCTGACCATCCACACTAAATGTTACCGCATTCACTACGGCATTTTGACTCAATACTCCTACTTCCTCCATTGTATAAGGATTCCATAAATACAAATTCCCATTTCGACACCCACTCGCCAAAATCAAACCATCGGGACCGATCGCCACGCTATTCACTCCATCAGAATGCTGCAATACCCCTAATAAATCTCCCGTCGCTAACTGCCACAACCGAACAGTATTGTCACTACTGCCACTCGCTAATATCTGACCATCGGGAGCGATCGCTACACTCCGAACTACATCACTATGACCAGTCAAGGTTAACAACAATTTCCCTGTCTCCACATTCCATAACTTAATCGTCTTATCTCCACTTCCACTAGCTAACACTTTTCCATCGGGACTAATAGCAACCGACTCCACCCATGCAGTATGACCTTTCAAAAATCCTCGCATTTTACCGCTGCCGAGATACCAAACCTTTACCGTTTTGTCACCATGACTGCTTGCCAATATCTGATTGTCAGCACTAATAGCGATCGCCTGCACAGCACCCCAGTCTTGACCAAACCAGTTCCCTAAAGTTCGCACCAACTTTCCTGTACCCAAGTTCCAAACTTTTACAGTGCCGTCATTACTCCCACTTACCAAGGTTTGACCATCCGGGCTAAAAGCGATCGCTTGCACCCATCCGGAATGACCGAACATCCAACCTCCTAAAGTCTGAGGAGCGCTACCAGTTCCCAGAGTCCAGACTTTAATACTATTATCTTCACCCCCACTCACCACATTCTGACCATCAATACCAAATGCTACAGTTCTCACTTTGTCTCCATGACTTTCTAAACTTTCCAATGCTTCCCAAGAACTTCCTACTGTTTGCATTAAATCTTGCAAAACTTCTTCTGTGGAAGAATAACGTTGCGAAAATGAGACTTGCAACATTTTATTAATGATATTACTTAAGGATGTACTCACAGGTCTGGGTAAATGTTGTTGCCATAACCATTCCTCACCGTGACGCAAGTCGAAAGGGTTTAGTTGAGTCATTAACTGAATACAAACAACACCTAAACTATAGATATCGCTAGCAAATACTGGTTTACCTATTAATTGTTCTGGAGCTGTATATTCTGGGGAACCGATGACTGTGGCAGTTTTAACGTTGGCATTAGTCGAAATAGCTTTGGCAGCACCGAAACCGACTAAACATAAATTTCCACCCCATTCATATCCTGTTTCATCAGCACCACGACGAATAATATTTTCTGGTTTAATATCGCGGTGAATAACTTGATTTTTGTGGATAAACTGCAAGACTGGCAATATTTCTCTGAGAAATTTTCTAATTTTTTGTTCGTCAAATATTCCCTGTTCTTTTAACTCTTGAGTTAAATTTTTTCCTTGTATATATTCTTGGACTAAATATTGATAGGATGAGACAACAAAATAGGCTAATAAACTGGGAATTTGGGGGTGTTTTCCGAGTTTGTCTAATTGTAATGCTTCTCTATGAAATGATGTTGATGCTTTTTCTATTTCATTGATATTTTGTGCTGCATTTTTGCCGAAAGTAGCGATTGGTAAAAATTGTTTTATTACAGAGATTGGTTTTGAGGGAATATCTTCATCAACTGCTAAGAATGTGCGGCTAAATGTGCCTATTCCGATTGGTTTGAGGAGGCGATAATGTTCTCTCAGGATTAGTTTTGCTCCGCAACTTTGGCAGAATTTATTTTTGTCTGGATTTTGAGGTTTTTGGCAGGTAGGATTATAGCAATAACTCATACTGTTTGGAAGTCAAAATTCAAAAGTCAAAAGTTAGATTTTATCGGCTCAAAACTTTGACACTACAGTAATTTCAATAAATTATTTCACATCTAAAGTTTCAAACTATTTATAACATTCTTTTTCAAAATGGTATCATACTTTAGCAATCTTATTTAAGTTCTAATATTTTGGTGATACTTAGAAGTCAGCTAAACTCCTCTGAAACTTCACTATGACTTAGGCATAAACCGGGTTTATCGACGAAATTCTGATTGTAGTTTCTCCCTACACTTTCCCCTCTCCCCACACTCCTCAGACTTTCTAATTTCTCTTAATTGGGATTGTGATAATTTAACCAACTTTCTAAGTCTTCTAGACTGTTAAAATCTAACAAATCTTCTCCTAAACTTTCTAAGTCTTCAATGGGTAAATTTTCAATTTGACTGGTTATTGTAGTGGGAATGTCTGGAAATCTTTTTTTCAGTAAACGCATAACAAAAGCGATCGCTTCAGATAAACGTCCTTTTGCTTCTCCTTTAACTAACCCTTGTTGTTCTGCATAAGATATTCGTCCTCTTTCATCTTGTAATGCTATTGCCCGACGATCAACTATCTCTAACTCTTCTGGAGTCATATTAATTTTATTGGCAATATTTAAAGCTTGTTCTATTTCTGCAACTACCCCCAAACCCTCTGGTATCTCATCTAAATTAGCTGTTTCTTTCAGGAAATAAATCCACTTATCAGCTAAAGTTTCTAATTCTGACAAATTTTTATTAAACCTCGGTAACTCAACAAAAATTAGCTTCAATTCTTCATCAGCATATTCCCAGTTTTGCTCTCGATGTTTAAACACAAATGTATTAATAACATCGACTTTATTTTGTTGATTTTTTTTGTTTTGAAATAAGATAAAATCTGTAATTGTCACTGCTATAGCAGGACGTAGTAGGAGGTAATCATCTCCTGTTTTTAACTGGTTGATATAACCTTTGACTAAGTTATACATTACTCTCTTGCTAAAACCAGTCATTGATGCTACTTGCATTTCAATAACTACGACCGAACCATCAAATAAGACAGCTTTTACATCTAAATAGGTATCTTTTAGACTGATGACTTTACCGGGGTTAAAAGGGTTGATAATTGTTAAAGATTCAATGATTTTTTCTCCATTATAAATTATGGCATTCAGGAAACTAATTAAAATCTCTTTGCTTTCTTCGGAGCCAAATATTTTTTTAAAAGCATAATCAATTTTGGGGCTAACAAAATTCATAGTTTTTTTCCCTTAATAGCATTTAATATCATGTCTGGTAGCATCGGTCTTGTATAGGGAAGGTCATTTCACTTATCAGTGAACCGTAGATATTTTCACGGCTTTTACAAGCTCCGATACCAACGGACATGATATGAGTTATTAAAAATATTATAGCCTACACTACACAGGAAAAATAATGGAAAAAAACCTTCTGCCTTCTGCTTTCCTAAAATATTCGTAGGGATTTGGTCTCCAAACCCATTCACCTGGAGATGATATTAGTATAGTGAGGCTATTTATAGCGGTTTTCACTCATGTTGACTACAAAACTTCTTCCTTCTTCTTTCTTCCTTTAAACCCAAATCTCTGTACTCTATATTAATCAAAACTGCTATAATACAAACCTGGTTTCTAGGATAGTAAGGAAGTAGATAGGGTTTGCTGATTAAATTTAAAAGCATTTACAGATAAAGGTTTTAGGCTTTTTAAGTGGTGAAAAAGTACCAGATTTTAGCCAGATCAGGCTAAAAAAGTGAGTATCTTGGGTTTGGTAGGGGCATCCCAGTTAAGAGATAATTTTTCCTTTGTAAGTCTTCTACAACTCCTGATTCCTCTTGACTCTTCACTACTCCCTACTCCCTACTCCCTACTCCCTACCTTTAATACAAACCCGTTTTCTAGGGTTTGGAGACCAAACCCCTACAAGCAAATATCATAAGATAAGCGTAAATTACTATTAGGTTTGGAGACCAAACCCCTACTTTAAATAAAAGCCTTTATTTCCTCTATTAATTTATCAATTTCTGTCTCTTCACTAAAATAATGAACACAAGCTCTTACACAATCTGGATCGAGAATAGTTCGCACCATAATTTCCTGTTTTTCTAAATATTCAACTAACTTCTGATGCGACTTACCATTAGTTAATTGGAAAGAAATTAATCCTGATTCTGGAGGTGCTGTGCGTAAACATTTAATCTCAGGAATTTTGCTTAAATTTTCCCATGAATATGCACTTAACTGTTTAATTTTTTCATACCTTTCTATTGCAGTTCCCCATTGATTATGTAAATTTATTGCCTCCCTTAAACCAGAATATAAAGGATAAGCAGAAGTAGCAATTTCATAACGTCTACCATCAGGTTGCCAACCAATCGGTTTACCAGTTTTATCTTTCAAAATACCCCGCCAACCAATAAAAGTAGGACTTAGACTTTCCCTAGCTTCAGCACTTACATAAAGACCTCCTAAACCTTCTGGTCCGCACCACCATTTATGACCAGTAAAAGCATAAAAATCAACTTCTGTTTCTGCTAATTTTAAAGGTAAAACTCCTACAGATTGAGCTGCATCAACTAATACTTTAATTGGGGATGGAAATAAAGAATGACACAATTTTACAATTTCAGTTAATGGTAAAACTTGACCTGTATTCCACAAAAGATGACTGATTACTAATAATTTTGTATTATGACGTAAATTTTGCTCTATCACTTCTACAGGGTTTCCTTCATTTAAAGTTGCCATTATTGGGCAAGTAGAAACCTCTATTTTGAAACGTCTTTGAATTTCGTCAATTGTAGCAATAACTCCCGGATGTTCGCAGTCAGAAAGTAAGAGATGATCTCCGGGCTGCCAATCTAAACCCCAAAGTGGAATATTACAACCTACAGTAACATCTTCTGTCAAAGTAATAGTATCTGAAGAAACGCCTAATTCTGTAGCTATCGCCCTTCGCGTTAAAGCTCCTTCATTCACCACCCACTTACCAACTTTTTCAGAAAAAGGTCCGAGATTTTGTACTTTTTGATAAGAGTTATAAATTGCCTGCAAAGATATTTCAGGCATAGGTCCTTGACCGCCATAATTAAAATAATTTTTATTAGCTAAAGCCGGAAAATTTTGTCGATAACTTGACAATTGAGAAAGATTCTGGTTCATAAAATGATTGACTTTTAAAGGCAAAGTTTTGTGCCTTGTAATTATATCATACAGAAGTTTCGGCACTTTATAATGACTTGGGTATATAGTAATCCTATATCTGACTTCTTAACTTCGTTAATCATCAATCATTTCTCCCGACTTCCCAGTCCCTACTCCCGACTCCCTATTTTCTAATTCAGCTTTAGTCCGAACAAACTCATCTTCTAATTTTATTAACAGTTTTTCTGCTTCAACTATTAAACCAAGTTGAGCATTTTTCTCCATAGAAGCAGAAGTTTTCTCCATACCTACAATTCCCAAAATCCCACAACTTCCCTTTAAATTGTGAGCAGTTAATTGTAAAGTTTCAGTGTCAAATTCCTCAATAGCTTTTTTGATCGTTGCTAACAGTTGTGAAGTATCCTCAAGAAACAAATTCATCAATGTTGCTACGACATCTTCTTCATCATCTTTTTGTAGTTGTTCACGAATATTTGCGAGAACTTTCCAGTCTACTAGAATATCGCTAGAAACAGTGCTTAAGTTTGCAGGGGGGGAGTCAGAAACATTCAAGTTTGTTTCTGGCAATACTTCCGATCCTGAATTTTTATTTGCCAAAATTCTTGTTCCCCAATTTACTAACACCTGCTGTAAAACTTGTACTTTGACTGGTTTACTAATATAATCATCCATGCCAGTTTTCAGGCAAATGTCGCGATCGCCATCCATCGCTCCAGCAGTCATCGCCACAATAACAGGTCTTTTGTCTAACTCTTTGCCATATTTTGCACAGATATGTTTTGTTGCTTCCAAACCTCCCATTTCTGGCATTTGTACATCCATCAACACCAAATCATAAGGTACTTGCTCTAAAGCTGCCAAAGCTTCGAGACCACTATTTGCTACATCAGGGCGATAACCCATCCGCTTTAACATCGACAATGCTACCTTTTGATTTACCACATTATCTTCAGCAAGTAAAATTCTTAAAGGCACTTGTTTAGCCAGATTTTGATTAATATCTAGCTGAATTTGATTTCTAATCCCAATTTTCTGACTAGCCAAAATTTGCATCAGTACGTCGTACAATTCATTGGGTTTAATTGGTTTATTTAAACAAGATTGCACATTTTCCGTGGCATCACTTTTCGTATAAGATACTGAACTTAGCATCACCAGTGGAAGTTTGTTCAGTTTTGGCAACTTACGAATTTCAGCAGCCAAAGTTAAACCATCCATTTCTGGCATTTGCATATCTAAAATAGCGAGATCGAATTTTCTGCCTTCCCTCAGCAACTCTATAGCTTCTGCTCCACTCTCTACTGCTGTAGAAATCATATTCCACTTTTTAGTTTGTATTTTTAAAATAAGTCGATTAGTAGGATTATCATCAACTATTAATACTTGTTTACCAGTAAGTTGAGGTTGAGGATTTTGATAAGCTTTAGGGATACTGGGAGCAGTTGTAGTTAATATTGTAAAGTGAAATATTGAACCTACAGTAGCAGAATCTTGAGAAGGCAAATTATTTTGATTCGTAACAACAGGATTTCCTTCCACATTTCCCCCACTTTCTACCCACATTTGTCCGCCCATCATTTCACATACTCGCTGACTAATGGCTAAACCTAAACCAGTACCTCCATATTTACGAGTAGTGGAAGAGTCTACTTGAGAAAAAGATTGAAAAAGTCGCTTCAAACCTTCTGGTGGAATACCAATACCAGTATCTCTGACAGCAAAATGGATTTGGTGAGTAGGAGATTGAGAATTATCAGAGTTAATTTCTTCAGAAGTGACATTTATTACTACTTCTCCAGAGTCAGTAAATTTAACTCCATTACTGACTAAATTAACTAGAATTTGACGCAAGCGAGTCACATCCCCCACAATTGTAGAGGGAGTAGAATCATCTATGATATAAGCTAATTCGAGTTCTTTATCTGTAGCTTGAGTAACTAGCAAATCTAAACAAGATTCTATACATTCTCGGAGGTCAAAAGCTTGGTTTTCTAACTCTAACTTATTAGCATCAATTTTTGAGAAGTCGAGAATATCATTAATAATAACCAGCAAATTATCCCCACTATCACGAATAACTTCGACAAACTTTTGTTGTTGGGGATCTAGAGCAGTACCCAACAGTAGACTTGTCATCCCAATTACTCCATTCATCGGCGTGCGTATTTCGTGACTCATATTGGCCACAAATTCTGATTTGAGCTTGGCTACTGATTGAGCTTCTTTTAAGGCCGTATCTAATTGCTGATTTTTTTCTTCTAATTCTGCTGCTATCTCAGCGGTTTCTTTCTGGGATTTGGCCACTTTTTGAATATATCCTTTAACCTGTTTCACTGCAGGTCGAAATACAAAGACTCCCTCTGACAAAAGTAGTAATAGAGCCACTATTAATAATAAATTTTCGGTCTCTCTAGCTTGCTGAACTTTTTTTTGGGCCTCAGCATCATATTGGAAGACAATTTCATTCATCCGTGGGAGAAATTTTGCCTCATTTTCCAGAATTATTTCTACAAAAGGACTAATATTTTTCTGTGCTGAATCTGAATTTATAGCTATTAGCAAACCTTTAGCCGCCTCAACTATTGGTTGATAATATTCATCCATTTCAGCAAACATTTGTTTTACTGTAGGGCTATTATTATTAGCAGGTAATCCTAATTCTGAATCTCCCCACTGTAGTCCTTCATGGGAACGTTGGAATAACTGCACAACATTTTGTAGTTCCTCTTGACGTTGTTTTGTTATTTCTGGGTTGGCGCTAAACTTAAGAGCTAATGAAGCTTTGCTAAGTTTTTGACTCAGCATTCTTTGACGACCTGCAATGTTAATTACCCGAGAACTGCTAAACTGATATTCTAGGGCTTTTTTTACTATCATTTTTTCAAAGACAAATAACCCCGCAATTACACTGAGTCCGGCAATATAAAGCACCGTAAGGCGGTTAGTTGGAGATAGATTTTGTGTTCTTTTTAACATTTTTATGGTTATGCTGAAAGTTAATTTTGTCGAAGCTTAACTATATTTACAATTATAAAAATTTGGTATTTTTTCTCAATTTTATTTCTATTATATAAATAGATTAAAGTCAATAGATTATAGATTTTGATTTGTATCACTGTAGATTTTTGACCAGCAAATAAGGTGTAAAACCTCTCATTTAAAGGGGATAAAAAAGAAAATTTAGTATTTCAAGTCTGCTAATTCAGATTTGAAATACTGATAACTGAATTGCGCAGTTCCTCTGCAAGAGGCTAACTGAATTGCGCAGTTCCTCTGCAAGAGGCTAACTGAAATGACTCACTAACTAAATAATTAATGTTTATAACTGACTCTCAGCTACTTTCTTACCAACGCTGTCCCAGAAAAGCATTTTTAGATGTTTATGGAGATTTTAGACAACAAGAATCTCCTAGTGATTTTCTGCTGAAATTAATTAGAGACAGTTCTGAATTTAGGTCTAGTATTGTCAATAATTACAATTATCAAAAGCCGGATTATCCTCGCGGAAATTTAATTGCAGGGGCGAAGGCTACAGAACTATTAATGGCAGCAGGTGTTGATGTTATTTACAAGGGAGTATTAATGATTCAGCAATCTGCCATACAATCACCTCCACAAAATCAAATTTATAGTGGGAATTTTCCAGAGATTAATTTAGTTAGTCATCCAGATTTATTAATTAAACAACCAGGATCTTCTCGCTTTGGAGATTGGGTTTATATTCCTACAGATATTAAGTTAAGCAAGCGTCCGAAATTAGAGTATCAAATAGTTGCTGCTTTTCACGCTCAAATTTTAGATAGTATTCAAGAATTTTTGCCGGAAACTTCTTGGTTAATTCTAAGGAAAAAAGGGTTATATAAAGTTAATTTAGAACAGCGAATTCCGCAAATGCAGGAAACCATTTCTGAGTTAATTTCTATGTTGCAAAATTCTCTAGAACCAGAAGTCTTTATCTCCCGTCAAAAATGTAATATTTGTACTTGGTATAATAGCTGCCATACTGTTGCTGAAAATCAAAAACATTTATCTCTTTTGCCGGGAGTTACCCCTAGTAGATATGCTGTGTTGAAGAACTTGAATTTAACAACATTAGAATCTCTAGCTCAAGCTAATCCTAATGATTTAGAAAGTTACCCCGAATTTATTGATGGAGTCGGAATACAAGTTGTGCAACAAGCTGAATCTGTCTGGGAAAATAAGGTGATTCTGAGAAATGGAAAATTTACCGGAAAACTAGATAGTCAAACTTTACCAATTGCTTATTATCCATCAACTAAGTTAGTTAATGCACCTGTAGAATTATATTTTGATATTGAAGCTAAACCAGATATTAACCTAGATTATTTACATGGTGTTTTAGTAGTTGATAAACGTTACAACACAGAAAAATTTTATGTTAATTTAGCCGAAAATCCTCTAGATGAGGAATTAATATGGCATCAATTTTTAGACTTAGTTTGGAAATATCCTATCGCTCCAATTTATCACTTCTGTGAATATGAAATTCAAACTGTCAAAAGATTAGCTAAACTCTATAAAACTCCGACATACAAGTGGAAACCATTATTAAAAAGATTTGTAGATATTCATCAAATTGTAACTAAAACTATTACATTACCTATCGAAAGTTATGCCCTGAAAAATATTGCTCGTTGGTTAGGTTTTGAATGGCGAAATCCTGAAGCTAATGGCGCTCAATCTGTTTGTTGGTATGAGGAATGGTTGAAAACTGGCGATCACTCTTTATTAGATGCAATTGTTATTTACAATGAAGATGATTGTTATGCTACTTATTATATTAAAGAATGGTTGTCAAAATTTTTAGAAGAGAGAGTGGGGAGTGTAATGGATAATGGATAATG
>JBCDJM010000053.1:0-30229 GCA_038747755.1 Cyanobacteria bacterium P01_H01_bin.35 | reverse complement strand
TTAATTATTAATTATTAATTATTTAAAATGCTCTATATCTAATATAAAAATATACGCCTTCTTCCTGCCAAGAATCTCCATTAGTATCTATATCAACAAAAGGAATTCCCCAATCTAATTGAGCCGAAAAACGAGTTCCCACTTGGAATCTTAAACCCACACCCACAGAAGATAAAGTATCCTCAATTAATTCTAATTCATTACTATTCCAAACAGTACCAAAATCAACAAAAGGAGTTAATTGTAAAATAGCATCCCACTTTCTTGCTCGGAGAATAGGAAACCGAAATTCACTAGAAATAAACACACCATTATCCGCAAGTAAAGCATCCTGACGATATCCCCTGACACTTAATCCTCCACCTAAACTAAACTGTTCTTGGGGAAACAAACTTCTTGGAGCCAACTGAATATCTGACCTAATTAAAAATACTGTTTCTGGTGCTAATAAACGTAAATATTGTGTTTGTCCTCGCCAAGAAAAATATCTTCCATCTGGAGCTTGATTATTCACAGTCGCACCAAAAACATTTATCCCTAGAGAAAATTCTGACCGGGCTACAAATACATCTTTGGTACTTCTAAAAGCATATTCCTGAAAAAAACGGAGCGAAGAAATATTAATTTCTCCATCATCTTCTGCACCAATAGAACCTGGAAAAGGTTCACCTAAAAGAGTCGTTTTTGATTCTTCTACAGAACCTGTTAAACCCACAGCAATTTCTGTACTAGGAGTTTGATAAATAGGTTGGCGAAAACTCATTTCATAAGTCTGAGAATTTGTATCAATGTCTAGTTCATTAAAAGGTTCTTCAATAATTTCACTACTGGTACGACGATGACGTAAACTAATAGTACCATTTTTAGAATTAATAGGAATAGTATAGCTCAAATCATCAAGAGTATCACTACCTTCTGTACGATAGTAAGTTGCGTTAAGGCGATCGCCAAAGCCAGTCAAATTATTATGAGAAATTTGACTTTGAAGACGAACACTACCCACACTAGGAGAACGTAAATTATCAGCAGAAAGTTGAGCAAAAAAAGCAGGTGCTTCTTCTACTTCTACCTCTAACCTACTCAAACCAGGACGAGTTCCTGCCGTTAAATTAGCAGATAATCTTTCAATTAAAGGGTTGAGTTGTAATAATTGTAAATATTGAAATAACTGATTTTGATTTAGAGGTGTCTGAATACCAGATTCAATACGACTGCGAATATAACCAGAATTAAGTCTTTTAAGGCCAGAAATTTCAATTTCTTCAACTTGTCCTTCAATAACTTCTATTATAACAGTACCATCTTGCAAAGTTTGTGGTGGAATAAAAGCTCCAGAAGTAACATATCCTTCATCAAAATATAGCTGAGTTACTGTTGTTTGTGCTTTAAGTAATTCTGCAAAAGAAATAGGTCTACCTGTAAAAGGTTTCAGAACTTCTGCCAATTCTGTTGGACTAAAAACTGTACTACCAACGACGGCAAATTGGGTGACAGTAACCTTACCAGGAATTTGCACAGGAGGAGATTGAGGAGAAAGAGATGGAACTGGTTGTGGTTGGAGTAAATCATCTGGTGGTGGTAATGGTTTTACTTGTGGTAAAGGTTGAGGAATAGGGTTAATTGGTCTAGGAGTTATTTGAGCAATAGCAGGTTTAGTAGAAAAATAGGAGAAAAAAATTAGAATTATTATCCAGAAAATCATAACTTTTTTTCGAGAATTAGGTCTTGTCTGAGCCAAAAATAAAATTTGGTTTATTATGTCTTTTCATGGCTTAATATTAATACCCAAGATTTTATAGGAGTATAGAATAACTTACTCCTCATTTGGCTTTTTTATTCATAGTCATATTTATCTTTTACCTATTCTTTAAGTCAAATCTAGAAAATAATGGTATATCTTTAACGAAGTCAGAAGTCAGAATTCAGAAGCGAGTGTGTAATTCTGAGGGAACCTCAGAATTACACACTCAAGACAGTCAGAAGTTGTTTTCGTAACGGGGATTAGAGAAACCCTCCAAAAACATTTCGTCTTAAAAGGCGGGGTTTTTGACCCAATTATTTTGATAAATATGTCTATTTCCCTAACTACTTTTAGTAGTGAAAATATAACAACTAGGATGAATTAATTGTGGACTAGCTGAATTAATTCTATTTGCAGTAGATGTCAGGGTTACTTTACCAGATTCAGTCATAGCCCAACCCATTGCTTGAGTGATTTGTGGCACGTTCTGAGTTTCTAACCGACGGTAAACTACTACTGGTTGTTTATACTTAGATGCAATAACTTTTGTCTCCTCTTGTGTATTACTTTCCCACCCCACAGTTCCCCTCAATACTGTCAATGGTTGAGTCGGGTCTGGGGGAAGGCCACCTTTGCCTGTAATCACAAAAGAACTTCCCTCTTTTTCTTCACTCGTTGCTGCACATAAATTTTGTGCCACTAATGACTCAGCATCTATAACCCGAGCAGATAATCTTACTACTCCTTGAGTGGGGTCTACCTGAGTATTCAGTTCTACGGAACCATCAATACCTAATGCTGAGGCCGCAGTAATTTCACTACTATTGTCGAGAAATACTCCTTCTGCAGTAATGGTAATATTACCGCCTTGACCTTCTATGGCATTAGCACTAATATTGCTGTTGTCTGAACCAATTAAAAATTTAGTATCAATATTAATATCCCCACCTGTAGCATCATTTCTGGCATTTGTCGTAATTTGACTCTGATTTTGGAGGTTAATTTCTGAAGCTCGTATGGTAATGTTGCCCTGGTCTCCTGCAGCAGTTTCCGCACTGAGAGTACCGTTATTAAGTGCAATTAATGGAGCATTAATATTTAGGGAACCTGCTACCCCACTACCAGAACTATCAACCGTAATAAGAGCCATGTCTTCTACTCTCAAATTCGGTGTATTGATGGTAACAGAACCCGCATTACCATTACCACGGGAACGAGAAGTAATACCTGTTGCTGCTCCATCGGTATCAATATTTTCTTCTCCAAAATTAGCCACTCGGTCATTAAAATTCACATCAGTGCCAGAAAGAGTAATACCACTATCAGCATTAATGTCAATAGTTCCCGCATTACCCTCATTGAAACTGGAAGTGAGAATTTGAGCGCCACTGGCCAGATTGAGATTATCCACATTTAAAGAGATATTACCACCATCAAAATTACTGCGACTTTTGGCAGTAACCACAGCACCATTACTCAGGTTGAGAGTGGGAGTAGTAATATTGAGATTTCCACCTATTTGTCTTGCACCTGATTCGCTTCCAGCCGCGATCGCGCTGGAGTTGCCACTCAGTTCACTGACTCCAGAGAGGGTAATATTGTCAGTGGCATTAATAGTCAGATTTCCCGCCTTACCCTCACCTTCTGTAATCACACTAACTTCAGCACCATCCAAAATTGTTAATTGTTCTGTTTCTATTAATACTTGACCCCCATCTCCTCTACCCAGTGCATTAGGAAATAGTCCTGATAAATCTTCTACAGATGCTTGAATACTACCGGGAAATGGCAGGTTGCCAGAACGACCTTGTAAATTAATTTCTTTAGCTTTAACAATTACATCTCCACTGTTTCCTACTCCAGATGTTCCTGCTCTTACTTGCCCTCCATCTTCTAGAGTCAGACTTTGCGTCTCAATATTGATATTTCCTCCATTGCCTGTGGCTCCAAATAACACAGAGGTAAAAAAGCTGGTTGGCAATAGTCCATCTGCTGAGGTTCCTACTACTTCTATTTCTGCAGCTTTAATTGTTAGTTCTCCACCGTCTCCAACTCCAAATGTTCCTGTTCCTATTTGTGCTCCATTTTTTAAGAGTATGCGATCGCTATTTATTGTTAATTTTCCAATGCTTCCTGTTGCTTCTGGTATAACTATGGCTAAAATTCCACTGGGAAATTGTCCATTCAGCGCTTGCAGGAGTAGTTGTAGTTGTGGTAGCGTTGAACCTGCTGGTATTGCACCACTTGCTTCTATTTCTTTAGCGTTTACTGTTAAGTTTCCTCCTTCTCCTTCCCCAAATACGTTGGCTCCTATTTGTCCTCCACTCAATAGTTTTAGCTTTTGAGTGTTAATTGTGAGGTCTCCCCCTGTACCTGTTGCTCTTGCAAATAATTCTGTATATAAACCGCTGAGTAAACCTTCTGGTGATGCTCCTATTACTACTATCTCTTCAGCGTTTACTGTTAATTCTCCACTTGCTCCTGCTCCAGATGTGAATGTATTAATTACTCCTCCACTTGTGAGTGTTAAACCTGGGCTGTTGGTGGTGATGCTTGCTCCATTACCTGTTGCACCCGGTCGAACATTGGACTCTATTCGGCTGTCATTTACTTCTATTGATTCAGTGGCGCTTAATGATATTTTACCTCCTGCTTCAGCTGCCAATGTCTCAGCTATAATTCTCGCTCTTTCTTGAATTACTATCTGTTTTCCTTGGATTTGTATCTCCCCACTTCCTTCTCCACTTACGTTTAATACTGCATTATTTTTAACTTCAATGTTGTTAAAATTTTCTACTTCTGCATAATTTAATACATAATTATTTTCTTGGTTTTCTAATTTGATTAAACTCTGATTTCCGACGCTACCTATTTCGATTCTGCCTTGTTCTGCTGTTAATTTTCCACCATCAATTATTACATGATTTCCTACTAATCCTATTGTTTCTCCTCTCGCCACTTGTAACCCATTTTCTCCTGCTGTTGATTGGTTAATTATATTGCCTGTTTGAGTTTCTAATTGATTAAAAAATAAGGCTGACGGTGCTACAGATAATAAGTTACTATTTTGAGGATTAGTTGCACTAAATAAACCATTTTCTCCTAATCTAATTTCATCTCCTGTTGTGGCAAGAAATGAACCTCGAATATCTAAACTAGCATTGGGACCGAAAAATATGCCATTAGGATTTATTAAAAATAAGTTTGCTGCTCCTTCTACTCCTAATTTTCCTAAGATATTGCTGGCATTATTACCTGTGATTCTGGTTAATATATTTTCGATTCCAGTGGGGTTTGTGAAGTAGACGCTATGATTTTTTTGTATATTAAATTCTTGTAGACTGTGGAAGAGGTTTGACCCCCTAATTGCTCCTCCTTCTATTTGTTTTTTGAGTTGGTCTATACTTCTTATTCTTGTGCTTTCTTGACCTAATGTTTGGTCTGGTATTATTTGACCTTTAACTGGTTTTTGCCAATATAATATAGGTGAAATTAGGATAATAAAAGAGGTAATATTTATCCACTCAAGAAAATCTTTGAAGTTCATATTAGTTATTGCATCATATATATAGGTAGGACTTACGCGCTCCAACTACAAAAACTGGTGTTTTATCCTGATTATTTGTCATACAGGAACTTTGATCAAAAAACCAAATTTCTGCCTAAGTCCTAATATGACATTACTCATCAGAAGAAGTTTCAAACACTGAGGGCATAAATACATAACAACTAGGATGAATTAACTGTAAAGCACCCGTGTTAGTAGTGGATGTGGCAGTAGTAAGTATTATTCTACCAGATTCAGTCATAGCCCAACCCATTGCTTGAGTGATTTGTGGCACGTTCTGAGTTTCTAACCGACGATAAACTACTACTGGTTGTTTATACTTAGATGCAATAACTTTTGTCTCCTCTTGTGTATTACTTTCCCACCCCACAGTTCCCCTCAATACTGTCAATGGTTGAGTCGGGTCTGGGGGCAGGCCACCTTTGCCTGTAATTACAAAAGAACTTCCCTCTTTTTCTTCACTCGCTGCCACACATAAATTTTGTGCCACTAATGAGGAAGCATCTATCACATTAGCAGATACTTTCATTACTCCTTGAGTCGGGTCTACCTGAGTATTCAATTCTACCGAACCATCTATACCTAGAGCTGAAGTGGCAGTAATTTGACTACTATTGTCCAGAAACACTCCTTCTGCGACAATGGCAATATTACCACCTTGACCTTCCACAGCATTAGCACTAATATTGCTGTTGTCTGAACCTATTAAAAATTTGGTCTCAATATTAATATCCCCACCTGTAGCAGAATTGGTAGCATTTGTAGTAATAGCACTTTGATTTTGTAAGTTAATTTCTGAAGCTTGTATGGTAATGTTGCCTTGGTCTCCAGCAGCAGTTTCAGCACTGAGAGTACCATTATTAAGTTCAATAGTTGGAGCATTAATATTCAGGGAACCTGCTACTCCACTGCCAGAACTACCCACAGTGATAATACTCTGGTCTTCTACTCTCAACTGTGGTGTATTGATAGTAATAGAGCCTGCATTACCATTGCCACGAGAACGAGAAGTAATAGCAGTTTCTGCCCCATCAGTATCAATATTTTCTTCTCCAAAATTTGCCAGTCGGTCCTTAAAATTAAGATCGCTACCAGAAACAGTAATAGCAGTATCAGCATTAATATCAATAGTTCCAGCATTACCATCATTAAAACTAGAGGTGAGAATTTGAGCGCCACTGGCAATATTGAGATTATTAACATTTAAGATGATATTACCACCATCAGAGTTGCTGCGACTTCTGGCAGTAACAACAGCACCGTTACTGAGGTTGAGAGTGGGAGTAGTAATATTTAGATTTCCACCAGCTTGTGTTGCGCCTAACTCACTGCCAGCAGTGATGGCGCTGGAGTTGCCAGTAATGTCACTGACTCCAGAGAGGGTAATATTGTCAGTAGCATTAATTGTCAGATTTCCTGCTTGACCATCACCTTCTGTGATGACACTAACTTCGGCTCCATCCAAAATTGTTAAGCGTTCTGTTTGAATGAATGCGTTACCCCCATCCCCTTTGCCCTGACCTAAAGATAAGTTTGTTAAATTTTCTACACCAGCAAGTATGCTACTAGCAAGTACACCATCATCTGCACGACCAGTGATTTCAATATCTTTGGCTCGTATGCTCAAATCTCCACTTTGACCGATACCAGATGTGCCTGCTCTAATTTGACCACCATTTCTCAAGCTGAGACGTTCGGTATCAATGGTTAAGTTGCCTCCGTTTCCCGTGGCTCCTAACAAAACTGTGGTAAAGAGACCACTAGGAAGTTGATCGGTAGGGTTAGTACCTGTAAGGTTAATTTCTTTTGCTGTTACTGTTAAATCTCCACTTTCACCTGAACTGAATGTTCCTGTACCAATTAATGCTCCATCTAGTAGGGTCAAACTTTGGGTATTGATGGTTAAATTCCCACCTTTTCCTGTTGCACCAGGGAGAACAGTTGTTAACAAAGAACTGGGAACTTCACCCCTTATGCTTTGGATGAGAGGAGATATTTCTGGGAATACGTTCTCAGTTGTAGCATTACCAGATAATTCAATCTCTGTGGCATTAACTGTAATGTTGCCCCCTTGACCAGAACTAAAAACTCCTGCTTGAATTACTGCTCCCCCCCTTTGTATCAGACGTTGGGTATTTATCGTTAAGTTGCCGCCGTTTCCTGTGGAGCCAAATTGAACTCTAGTATCTATACCACTGGGAAAAACACCATCTGGTGAAATACCCACTGCTTCTATTTCGGTAGCATTAATGGTAATATTTCCTCCTTGACCTTCAGTGGATGTAGATGCTAGGAGTCTGCCACCATTCTTCAAGCTCAGACGTTGAGTATTAACTGTTAAATTTCCTCCATTTCCAATAGTAATACTGGCGACACTATTATTATCATTGCTGTCGGCACTAATGAAACTGTTACTAATCTCAACATCAGCAGCATTGATTTCAATACTTCCACCTTGTCCTTCCCCAAATGTGCTAGCACTCACTGTGGCTCCATTTTCCAGACTCAACCCTTCACTTTCAATAAATACTTTACCTCCATCTCCACTACCCAACGCTCCAGGAACTAGGTCTGATAGATCCTCTACAGATGCTTGAATACTACTGGCAAACCGACCATTCTCAGAAGTACCTTGTAAGTTAATTTCTTTAGCTTTCACGGTTACATCTCCACTGTTTCCTACTCCAGATGTTCCCGCTCTTACTTGTCCCCCATCTTCTAGAGTTAAACTTTCTGTTTCAATATTGATATTTCCACCTTCACCTGTTGCTCCAAATAAGACCGAACTATTAAAGCTACTTGGCAATAACCCATCTGCTGAAGTTCCTACTACTTGTATCTCTTTTGCTTTGACTGCTAGTTCTCCACTGTTACCTGACCCAAATGTTCCTGTTCCTATTTGGGCTCCATTTTCTAGTCGGATGCGATCGCTATTTATTGTTAGTTTCCCACTATTTCCTTCTGCTTCTGTGATGACTATGGCTAAAATTGCAGCAGGAAGTTGACCATTTAAGGCTTGCACTTGTAGTTGTTGTTGTGGGTCTGTTAAGTTTACTGGTATTGTGCCACTTGCTTCTATTTCTTTGGCGTTTACTGTTAAGTTTCCTCCAACTCCTTCTCCTAATACGTTGGCTCCGAGTTGTCCTCCAGTGAATAGTTTTAAGCTTTGAGTATTGATGGTAATATCTCCGCCTCTGCCTGTTGCTCCTGGTAATACGTCTGTAAATAAACCACTGAGGTTTTGACCGTCTGATGATGCTCCTATTACTACTATCTCTTCGGCGTTTACTGTTAGTTCTCCACCTGCTCCTGAACCAAATGTTGCTGTGCTAATTTGTCCTCCACTTGTTAGTATTAAACCTGGACTATTGGTTGTTATACTTGCTCCATTCCCTGTTCCTCCTTGTCCGACATCGGCATCTACTAGGCTATCATTTACTTCTATTGATTCACTGGCGCTTAATGATATGTTACCTCCTGGTTGGGTTCCTAATGTGTTGGCTATAATTCTTGATTTTTCTTTTATTACTATCTGTTTTCCTTGTATTTGTATCTCTCCACTTCCTTCTCCACTTACGTCTATTACTGCTTGATTTTTTACTTCTATGTTGTTGAAGTTTTCTACTTCTGAATAATTTAAGCTGTAATTATTTTCTGTGTTTTCTATTTCAATTAAACTATTATCTCCCACACTGCCTATTTCGATTCTGCCTTTTTCTGTTGTTAGTTTTCCTCCCTCAATTATGACTTGATTTCCTATTAACCCGAGGGTTTCTCCTCTAGGTACTTGTAGTCCTTTTTCTCCTGCTGTTGAACTGTTTATAATATTTCCTGTTTGGCTTGCTATTTGATTGAAAAATAAAGCTGATGGTGCTACGGATAATAGGTTACTATTTTGAGGATTAGTTGCACTAAATAAACCATTTTCTCCTAGTCTGATTTCGTCGGCTGTTGTGGCGATAAATGAACCACGAATGTCTAAGCTGGCATTGGGTCCGAAGAATATCCCGTTGGGATTGATTAAAAATAGGTTGGCTGCTCCTTCTACTCCTAGTTTTCCTAATATATTACTGGCATTTTTTCCTGTGATTCTGGTTAATATATTTTCGATTCCGGTGGGGTTTGTGAAGTAGACGCTGTGATTTTCCTGTATATTAAATTCTTGTAGACTGTGGAATAGGTTTGAACCTCTAATTGCTCCTCCTTCTATTTGTTTTTTGAGTTGGTCTATACTTCTTATTCTTGTGCTTTCTTGACCTAATGTTTGGTCTGGTATTATTTGACCTTTAACTGAATTTTGGTCACATAATATAGCTAAAATTAGCCAGATTCCAGATGTTAAACTGACGGTAGTAAGGATAAATTTTAATTTCATAATTATCTAATCAGTTATTAGTTTTATTATATTCCCTTCTTAGCGGAAAACACACCCTACCAATAGCCTCCTACTCCCTACTCCCTACTCCCTACTCCCTGCTCCCTAAAAAAAGATAACAACCTGGATGAATTAATTGTAAACTACCTGGTTTCAAAGTATAGGAAGTAGATGTCAGGGTAATATTACTATCTTCAGTCATTACCCAACCAGTAGCTTGACTAATTTCTGGTAAGTTTTTAGTTTCTTGCCTTTGGTAGACTACCACAGTCGGTTTTTTGCCACCCGATATAATTTTCCTATCCTCTGTTTCCCAGTCAACAACTCCCCTTAAGACTGTTAATTGTTGATTAGGGTTTGGAGGTAAACCACCTTTACCTGTAATCACAAAACTACTACTTGCTATTCCATCTTGATTTGGCAAGCATAAGTTCTGTGCTACAATAGAACCTGCATCAATTAATTCAGGAGATAATGCCACAACACCCTGAGTAGGGTCTACTTGAGTGTTGATTTCAACTGTGCCATCAATACCTAATGCTGAACTCGCAGTAATTTGACTAGAATTGTCAAAAAACACACCTTCTGCACTAATGGTAATGTTACCACCTTGACCTTCCACAGCATTAGCAGTAATTTCGCTATTGTCTCTGGCGACAATAAACTTAGTATTAATCGTAATATTGCCTCCTGTGGCATCCCCGGTAGCACTGGTAGTAATTTGACTGTTATTTTCTAAACTAATATTTGAAGAGTTAATAGTAATATTACCTTCATCTCCAGAATTAGTTTCTGCACTCAAAGTACCATTATTCAGTTCAATGGATGGGGCATTAACACCTAATGAACCTGCTACACCTTCACCAGAACTACTAACAGTGACTATTCCCTGGTCTTCTACTTTGAGAAGAGGAGAATTTAGTGTAACTGAACCCGCATCACTATTATCTCTAGCACGAGATGCAATCGCACTTTCGGGACTATCGGTATCTAATTCTCCTCCTACTATTTCTTGTCTATCGTTAAAGTTAGAGTCAATACCTGAGATAAAAACCTGATCGCTGGCATTTACCTCTATTGTACCTCCATTCCCACTGCTGGAACTAGAAGTCAAAACTTGGCCACCCCTTGTCAGATTTAAGGTCTTAACATTCAGAGTAATATTACCTCCATCAAAATCACTGGTACTTCTAGCAGTAATTACTGCACCATTATCAATATTCAGGATAGGAGTAGTAATTTGTATATTACCACCATTTCCAGTAGCCCCTAATTCTGTAGTAGCAGTAATGGCACTAGAGTTACCGAATATAGAACTAAATCCAGAGATAGTAATATTATCATTAGATTGAATTGAAATTTGTCCGGCCAGCCCATCTCCCTGAGTGATAGCATTAATTGTCGCCCCATCCTGAATTGTTAAAGTATCAGTTTCAATTAATATGTTTCCACCATTACCACTGGCTCTACCTTCAAATGGTCTTATTACACTAGCGGAGATATTGCTAGGGGAAAAAAGATCGCTAAAACGACCAATCCCAATCAATTCAATTTCTTTAGCCTTAATATTAAGTTCTCCAGCATTACCAGCACCACGGGTTAAAACACCTACGAAGCCTCCATCCTGTATACTCAAACGTTTAGTTTCAATGGCAAGGCTACCTCCTTCCCCACTAGCTCCATCTTGGACAGTCGCAAACAAACCACTATTAAACCCATCTTCACTAATACCAATAAGTTTAATTTCTTCTGCTTTTACAACCAAGTTTCCTGCTTTTCCTTCCCCAAAAGTAGATGAACCTATTTGAGATCCATCTTGTAAACTAAGCTGTTGAGTCTCAATGTTTAAAGTTCCTCCTTCTCCGATACCCTGTTGTTGAACACCACTAGATATCAAATTTTTGAAGATGCGACCTTCTTCATCTACTTGATTACCTATAGCTTCAATCTCAGTTGCTTTTACTGTTAAATTTCCAGCATTACCCTCACCAAAAGTTTCTGTAGCAATAACTGAGAAGTCCCTAAAAATCAAACCTTGAGTTTGAATATTAATATTACCTCCATTTCCTGTCGCCCCTGGGTTTACATCACTAAAAACTTGACTATTAACTATTTCTACTATCTCCGAAGCGATAATCTCTATATTTCCTCCTGGTTGCCTTCCATTTGTGCTTCCTGTAATTGCAGAGCCTTCTGTGATAGCAATACTTCTCGCACGAATTGAAATATCACCACCACCCTCCTGTCCTTGAGTATTAATGAAGGCAAAGCTGATATTAATATCCTGAAAATTTGTAACGTCTGAATAATCGAACTCATAACCTTTGTTTCTAGAATTTAATCTAACAATAGAATTATTCCCTATACTTCCTAATTCTATCCTGCCTTCTGGTACTGTCATTAGTCCTCCATCTATCACTACATCTCCTCCAAGCAAAGCTAGGGTTTGACCTTCCGGTAACTCTAAACCTACTTCTTGCTGTATTGATTGATTAGTAATTGTTCCTCTAACTTCAGTCTCCAGTTGATTTGAGAATAGGGCTGAGGGTGCTACTGATAATAAACTACTTGTCTGAGGGGCTGTAGCACTAAAGAGTCCATTTTCTCCCAGTCTAATTTCATCAACAGTTGTAGCAATAAATGACCCCCGAATATCTAAACTAGCATTAGGTCCAAAGAAAATTCCCTGGGGATTCACCAAAAATAAATTTGCTCCGCCATCTACTCCTAATCTACCTAAAATATTACTGGGATTATTGCCTGTAATTCTGGTCAGGATATTTTCTACTCCGTTGGGGTTAATAAAATAAACACTTCTACCTTCTCCGACATTAAATTCCTGAAAACTATGGAATAAGTTTGAGCCACGAATAGCACCTCCTTCAATTTGGTTTTTGAGTTCATCAATTGATTTAATAACAGAACTTTCTTGGCCTAGAGTTTGATCAGGGACTATCTGGGCATTTGCGTAGTTTTTCTCGTTGGCATAAGTGAAAAAATTACACAGGAAAAATGTTAGGAATATTACAGATAAGAATGAATTAGATTTCATTATGAATTAATTAAGACCGATACATCATCAAATTTGGCAATAATCGGGGATAGGTTTTCCTGGAAATTAATAATATCAACATTTAGTAGAAGCAGATTCCAAATTAAATTATTGTTGCTCAACATTCAATTTAGATAAACCCGCTCCATTGTCCCATCCCCTACTACTGACATAGAACATTTTAGTTGTCTCATGCTACTACCTATTTAATAGGATTTTTAGGCATTTCACACTTTTTCGATTAGCCAAGAATCTTTGCTTAGTACAACTAAAACTTTATAGTTTTGAGCCATCTGGATTAAATTTTCTGATCAACCTGATTTCTTCATGTATCTAGTTGTAATTGTGTAATTGCAAATCTATCTAAAATCCTCCCTCAACCCAAGGTTTTAAGGTTAATTAATTATGGGATAATACGCAGATTTTATGTCTTAAATAATACATATTTTACGGATATATTTAACCTAAAAAAAAAGAATAAAGCTCCTATGATCTAATCATAGAAAAAGTTATAGCTCTTTAAATAGTGAAGTTAAACTAGACAAATACCGAAGTATAGTTTATTATATTTTTAGCGTACTAGATTATGCTGATCACTTATGGAAAACCTAGTTAATGAACATCCTTTGGCAACTCATGGTTCTGGATTAAGTGTTGCCAAAAGTTTGAAACGAAATCATAAGTTTAAAGATCAAAAAGTTAAAAAGTGATAATTATTCCAAATTTTGTATAGGATTAAAAAAATTAATGATAGATAAACAAGACAAACAAGAAAAATTAAAGCAAGGCCAGACATGGAAAAAAACTACTTGTGAAAAGCAATTAGTATTTCAGGAACTAACTGACGAGGAGTTAGACTTAGTAACTGGCACTGGCCGTTGGGGTCGTTGGGTTAATTGGGCTCTTTGTCTGTTGAGGGGGAAACATGGATGGTAGGTAGTAAGCAAGAAAAGTAGTACTACCACTATCTGATTTATAACTTTTAGCAAGAACTGTAGAAAGACTATTTAGAAGGACATTGATATTCCATCTCATCTACCAAAATTTTTTTACAAAGATAGCTATTCAGCTCTAGAACAACTAGACTCCCTCTAATAGCTCTCTTTAATTTACTTTTTTAAGCAAGACTGATATAAACTATCAAGTTGTTGAACAACAGATTGAGGCTTGAAAGTAAAACTGATATAAAAAGTCTTTGATGCTTCTTGTACTTTTAAAACTTTCCCATAAATATGTTCGCTCATAAAAGATTGATTATTAGGCTTCAATAAATTAAGTTGAATATTACTATAAAGTAATGGGATTGAATCTGTTGAGGCATATTTATTCATCTCTATCTCTGCACCTCTCTGAGAAAGCTTGACTAAATTTCCTTTAAATACAGTATCAGTAATCTGTTTCCCTTCTAGAAGCAAATAAAAGATTGGAATTGGTTTTTCTAACATTAATAATATTTCCTCTTCTCTTGGCAAAAACAGATTATATTTATCACCAATACCTCCTACTTCATAAATATTGATTGGATTACTCATCCCTTTAGGCTTAATTTCATTGATACTATCTATTCTTAATTTTGAAGTACCGATCGCTTCTTTAGTAGAATTAGAAATCAAGATTTGATTGCCAACAGCATAAGTTTCTATCCGAAAAGCCAAATTAACTTCCCAACCAATAGCAGTATATTCTGTATGTTCTTCAGAGCCAATATTTCCGACTACAGCATCCCCTGTATTAATACCAATACCCATCTCTAAAGCTGGTAATCCTAAGACTTTAATTTTCTTATTAATAGACTCCATTTTTAACTGCATTGCTACAGCACAAGCAACTGCTCTTTCTACATCATCTTCCCTAACTATTGGGGCTCCAAAAACAACCATTATTCCATCACCAAGCAACTTGTCAATAGTACCGCCATAGTCTGTAATTATTTTTAAAATATCTTCCAAATAAATATTAATAATTTGCACTACTTTTTCTGAAGATAGTTGTTCTGAAAGAGCTGTAAATCCTCTTAAATCAGAAGCTAATACAGTAATAGTTTGTCTTTTGCCACCTATTTTTAAACCTTCTTTACTTTCTAATAAATTGCTGACTATTTCCTGGGAAAGATAACGGCCAAAAGTTTTTCTAATTCCACTAGCAGTACCAGCAACATAACCTGTAATCAAAAAGTAAGCACCTACTAATGCTAATAGAGGTGGTACAACAGGAATCCACCAACCATAAATAAAAGCAAGATAAGTGCTACCAAATAAAATAAAGATTTCTAGAGCAAGATGTTTAAATAAAGCTAATGATAAAAATTGTTTTGTTTGATTTCGCCAGTGCCATGTAACTGTAGCTCCAACTCCAGACCAAATAAAAATCCATAACCATTCCTGGGGTTCAGACCAAGTTCTAATTAAAGAGCTTTCATTTAAAGCCCCACTAATAATTTGACTAATAAAATTTGCTTGAACCTCTACTCCTGTCATTGGTTGTGGCAAGTTTAACCAACTGCTACTATATGGTGTATAGAATAGATCGTTAAAACTTTCTCCTACTTTACCAATAAGAATGATGCGATCGCGTCCCCAGTCTGGAGGTACTTGGTTTTCTAGAATATCTGTGAGACTAACAGTTTCAAAATAACCACTAGATCCTCGATAGTTGATTAATAGCTGATAGCCACCTGCATCAGTTTTCACATAGCCACCATCATTTTCTTCAAAGGGAATGAAGACTTGATTACCTATACGCCAGTTATCTGTTCCTTCTACTATTTCTGCTTGAATATTTTCTTTGTCTAAATAACGCAATGCTAAATGTATAGCAAAACTATGGATTCTTTCCCCATCTTGATTATCTAAGAAAAATAAACCTCTTCTGACTCGGCCATCTGCATCGACAATCATATCATTTGCACCTACTTGTCCTTTTTCTTTTAAAGCTGGAGGCGGTGCTACTCCTTCTAGTCTATTGTCCCCTACTACTTTCTGGATACCAACTAAATTCGGAGTATTTTGAAAGATTTTAACTAATTCTGGATGACCAGGTGGTACTGGTAAATCTCGGTAAATATCTAAACCTATAGCTCTGGGTTCCATAGCTTTGAGTTTTTCCAGTAGCTTGGCGTATGTAGCATCGGGAAGAATGGGTTGACCTATTCTACGGATGTCTGCTTCATCAATACCAACTATGGCAATAGGCTGATTTTGTGTAGGTAGCTCATTTTGTGTAGGTAAAGGTCTATTTCGGATATAAAAATCATATGTACTCCACTCCCATAACTGTAATATTCCGGTTAGGCGTATTAGGATAACAAAGGCGGTTATGCAGGGAGTAGTTATCCACACCCCGCGCCACTGCCAGATGAATAATTTGACTTTTGCTCCTAGAAAATCATAACGAGATTTCACTCAGGGTTAACTACTGAAGCTAAATAATTGGACAAAGCTGAACATATCTACACAAATTATAGAAAACTAAAAACAATGCTTATTTATATTTTACTCAAGGGTATTAAAGTTATGCAAAACTCTTAAGAGATTGTTCATTCTCAAAAGATGTTGAGTAAATCCATTAACCTCTAAAGTATTCTGAAAATAGTATCCAAGAGTAGCAAAGTTTTCGATTTTTAATTTTTATAGATATTAGTACCATGAAAATGTTGCAGTTAATTATTTAAGTAACCTTTTCAATTGGCCAACTCACTTGATCCAGTCATTTTTTCCTATCAATACTTCAAGATAATTTAACAATTTTGATTATCTTTGATTGGATTCTATTTCTTCAGAAAAATCAAAGATTTGGCTATCTGCAATTTTTTCTAGTCCTACTGATTGTAAAAGTTCTTTCCAAGCATTAGGATAAACTCCACGAGATTTTTCTAAAGTTGTTATAGTTTCACTCCACACGGATGATTCAGCATAGAGTTGGGCTTGCTCTAATGGTTTTTCCTCCAGTTGTTTCAATTTAGCTTCTGTTTTTGGAGTGAGAGAGGTACGTTTTAACCATCCATTAATGTAATAATCTAAACCACGCTGGTCTGGATCGCAAATTATACCAAAATGCCAAACATAAGTATTATTAGGTTGTAATTCAACAGTTTTTGGCAAACTTATTTTCACAATTCCAGGGGACTGGGGCAGAGATATATTAGTTATGTATATTGGTTCTCTAACTCTATTTGTCCAATCATACAGAGCAAATTCTGCCTTTTGTTTACTACTTTTTGGAACATATAGATAGACGTTTGGGTTAGGACTAACTGTTGTACCTATATTATTTTCTGGCATTACAGCAGTTAGATTGACTCCTAATTTTTTTTCTATTATTGGATTACATGGACCACGAGACCCAGCTCCTCTAGTTCTAGATGGCGCACCTCTTGAATCTGATTCGGGGAAATTTATTGCCAGCAATTGTGATGGCTCTGATTCCATCTGAGTCTTCAATATAGGTTGCGGGTGATTAACTGGAGGAGCTGAAACTAAAAGACTTACTAAGGAAAGCCCTAAAAAGTTTCTTACAAACATGGTAAAAAATCACTACCGTATAATTTAAAGTTATATAGCTATTAGTATTTTTAGCTAGCTAATATTAATTATAACATATAGCTTTTTTTAATTGCTATTAATTTACAAAAATCATCAGGCTTTATACAAAAGTTAAAATTAGCTCAAATAGATTTTATTAGCAGAGATAATTAGGAGCAAATTATTAAATATCCTTCTAACAATAAATTCCGTAATTTAACAGATGAAAAAAATGGGAGTTTGAGGAGCAGGCTAAAGAAAGTTGGGAAGGTATAGCGCTACGGGCAAGTTAAAAGTTAAAAGTAATCTCTGACTAAGTTTGAGAATTTATAAATGTCCTAATCTATTTGCGTAGTGCTATAGCAATCCTCCGCATATTCGTGAAAAGCTAGAAATGGTATACTCTAATCAAATATTTGTTTGAGCTGGTTACACATCGTCAAACCTTTGATTTTACAAAAATTTTCATGTATGGCTACTTTTCATAAATCATTTAGGATTGCTATATAACAAAGAAATCAGCGAAGTTAGTTGAGCATTTCAAAGAAGTCAAAAGTCACAAGTATTTTATCTAAAGAATCTTACAAAATTTTGGTTATTGAGAACAAGAAAAAGGAATTTGTAGCCAATATTATCTAAATTATATCCATTGTGAAAAAATAATATTACAAATACTGTATATAATAGCGTTTCACGGAAGTCAAAAGTCAAAAGTAAGGTATTACTAGAATCGAAATTTTGAGGCTACAGTAATTTTAGGAGATTATTTCATCTCTTTAATTTGAAACTATTTGTGACATCTTTACAGTGAATTTGTATAAGTAAGAAGGAATAGGGAAAAACGAAGAAAATTTGTGAATTTTATAGCTTTTAACTTTATGATTTTAGCTATCATACTCATTTTTTCCCTGGTTTAATGCTGTTATCACTGCCTGATGACTAATATTTTGATAAATTTTCTGGAAAGAATCCATGACAATATCAGTAGATGCACCTAACGGAATCTGTCCTAAAACATCTAAAACTGTCTCATTACTTGGAGATGGAGTAATCACTACTAAAGAAGAATCTAACTGTTGATTATATTCCCAGAATTGCTCAATTTTGAGAGTTTCTTGAGTAGCTGAAGTTATAATTTGGGAGTTAACAGATAACTCTTCATTTTGTATTTTTTCATCTTCACTTTTACCGCGTTTTTGACGTAATTCTTCTAATATTTTTTCTTTGCTACGACCCCGTAATTGAAATAATAAAAATGGGTCGTCACTGAAGCGATCGCCTAATAAATAATAAACTGCTGCAATATGTTTACAAACTCTAGCTGGGTCTGGGCAATCACATTTAGCATGGATATCATCTAATGTAAAAGGAAATAATCTTAAACCATTAGCAGCAAAAACTTCTTCTATATTTTGAGGCATTTCTCCTGCTAATAATTTTGCAGTAAATATTGCTCTTTCTGACAAAGTTTCAATGATATAATTCCAGTCTTCATCAGTGAAAGTATCTAACCATAATGATAGTTTGTATGGTTCGGGTGCTGTACCTTGAACTTCAGCAGTAATTTTTTGTTCTTTAAATTCTATACTCAAAACATTACCTTGTCTGGCATAATTTCTGGCTCGTTCTAATCGTTTTTTATACCGATAAGAATTTAACAAGTCTATCCATTGTTGGGTCCACCATTCTTTGTCAGTTTGTAAGTTCATTTTAGTTATCCGTTATTAATTGTAGCACAGGCATTTTTCCTGTGATAATGGGTTGTAATATTTTATCGTAGGGGTTTGGTTTCCAAATCCCATTTGTGTTTGGTCTCCAAACCCAAACCCCCGATAATTTTTTTCAGAACAAGAATTACGCTAAAATACTATAGTTTTGAGCGCTATATCTGGTATCTGGGTCAGTCTTACAGAAATCATTTAGGATTAGCATAGTTCCTGTTAGTTATTTATCTTTTTATTTCTCCCCTTATACTTAGATTTGGAGACCAAACCCCTACTCCTCTTCAATTACTTGATTTCTGTCAAGTATTAATAAATTTCTCAACTGGTCTGTATCTAGTTCAGTTAACCATTGTTCCCCTGCACCTACTACTTGCTCTGCTAATTCTTTTTTACTTTCAATTAGATCGTGTATTTTCTCTTCTAAAGTTCCGGTACAAACAAATTTATGCACTTGAACATTCCGAGTTTGACCAATTCTAAATACCCGATCGGTAGCCTGATTTTCTACTGCGGGATTCCACCATCTATCAAAGTGAAAAACATGATTAGCGCGAGTCAAATTTAAACCTGTTCCTCCAGCTTTTAATGACAGAATCATTATCGGCGGACCTTGAGGATCTAGTTGGAATTGGTCTACCATTTCTTCTCTTTTATTTTTGCGGGTACCTCCATATAAATACAATACTTCTCTACCTAAAATTTTCTCTAAATAAGGTTGTAAAACTTTTCCCCATTCAGCAAATTGAGTAAAGATAATTGCTCGTTCTCCTTCAGAAATTATTTCTTCTAGCATTGCCCCTAGACGTTGCAATTTTCCAGAGTTTTTATCGTTGATTTGTACTTTTTTCTTACTGCCTTTTTTAATTTGTAAAAGTACGGGATGATTACAGAGTTGTTTCAGTTTTACTAATAATGCTAAAATTTTTCCTTTTAGCTGAATACCATCAGCAGCTTCAATTTCTGCTAAAGAATTTTCAACTATATTTTGATAGAGTTTTGCTTGTTCATTTGCTAGTGGGCAAAAGATAGTATTTTCTTGTTTTTCTGGTAAGTCTTGAATAATATTTTTGTCTGTTTTGAGGCGACGCAGAATAAATGGTTGAACTAAAGAGCGCAAAGTTTGTAATGAATTTGTATCCCCATATTTTTCGATGGGAATGGCAAAGCGACGCTGGAAAAATTGCTTTTGCCCTAAATATCCAGGATTCAAAAAATCTAAAATTGACCATAATTCTGAAAGGCGATTTTCTACGGGAGTTCCTGTTAAGGCAATTCTAAAAGATGCGTCTAATTTTCTGACTGCTTGAGATTGTTTTGCCTCTGGATTTTTGATATTTTGTGCTTCATCAACTATTATTGACTGCCATTTTATTGTCTGTAAAATTTTCTCATCTCGATGCAATAAAGCGTAACTTGTTATTACTAGATGTTTGTCTTTTACTGCTTTGGCAAATTCTTTACCTTTGGCGCGTTTATCGCCGTGATGTACTATTACTTTTAAAGTAGGTCCGAATTTTTTGACTTCTCTTTCCCAGTTTCCTAATACGGAGGTAGGACAAACTAATAATGTGGGTGTTTCGAGTGTTTCTTTTTCTTGTTGATTTAGCAGAAATGCTATGGTTTGAATGGTGTTATGACAAAGAATATTATTTGCTACAAAGTTATGATGTTTGCTTACTTCAAAGTCATATACCCACCCCTCATATTCGATATCTTCGATAGATTCTATCTGACAATAATAGACTTCTTGGTTGAGTAATTTTTGCAGGCGAGTTTTATTAATTTCTAGCTCCAGAATGTTCAATAAAGAATAAGCTTCTAAAGTTTGAGTCGTTCCTTGAGAAAGTTTCTGTTCCACCACCCCACTCATAATATTTTCCATACTATTAATCAATTTTTCTAAGATAGTAGGAGAAAATGTTTTTGGAGCCTTGCTTAAATTCTCGTTATTAGAAAAACTTCTGACTTCTGACTTCTGACTTTTAACTTCATTAAGCATTCCTAAATGTCGCACTGGTAGTTTGGTTTTTTCTACTAATTCAGCGACTATATCCGAAGCAGGAATTCCTTCAACATTTGAGTTAGCAATTTTGTCACAAATTGACTTAAGTTTTTCTTGTTTTCCTGAGTCATTAAATCCTATTTCTTGTAAAAAACGACGTGCTGAGTTACCGCTAAATGTTCCAATATAATAGGTACGAAAAATTCCAGTACCATTAGTAGTGCGCTTTTGTTTGGGTGAAATTTTCATCCAAATACCAAAACGTCTTAGTAGAATGGATAATTGTTGAATAAGTTGGGATGATGCTGTAGAAATTTCGACATTTCCTATAGTTTTATTTACCGAACCTTCTGCATCAAAATAGTTACTGAGGAAAATTTTAATACTGTCTAAGTCAGCTTGCATAATACATGGTGGGATGGTTTTGTCAGGCGATCGCTTCCCCCACTTATATCCTTTCTCTTCTAAAAATTTCCGATATTCTACACTGCTTATAACAAGTTGGTAACAATCTTTTCTATCAGTATAGGGACGAATAGCAGGACGATTTATCTTAATACCATACCTTTTACCTAAATTCTGAAGAATCTTTAGTAATTCTGCCAAAAGTGGTTTATTTTTTTGAGATATACTTACTTTTGCTATATCAAGTCGTTCGTGTCCTTCAGATATTTGCCAAGCAATAAATTTAACCAAATCTGGATCTTCTGATTTCCCATCCCAAACCAGTTTTGCAGGTACACAGACATAATCTCCCACCTGAAAATCATTTTTCCAACTATCGCGAATAAATAATTTATGACTCTGAGTAATCGTAATACTACTATTATCTTTCAGTTTAACCCTGCGTAACTTTTCTCGTACCTGCTGCCGATATAACCGTCGGATCGGAGCAAGGACAATTTTTCCTGTTGTCTCATCTAGAGAATTTACCAGTAATTCTTTTGTGGGTTTTGCCCAAAACCCTTCCCCATCAAACTCAGCCTCACCTGCATAAGCTTGCCAAATTTCTTCTGCTTGCATTACCATACTATTAATAAATAATTCAGTATGAGGTCCACTGCATTTACCAAGGCCCATGTCGTCCGCTAAACAAGCACCCAAACCCCAACGTTCTAGAAAAGTCAACCAACTAACCCCCCGTGCTTGATAATTCCGCAGTTCTCCCCGAAAATTCTCAGGTGTAGGAATTTCCTCTAAAGAACGATTATTTGTCAAAGTATCCAAAAGTTCCTGAAGTTGACCCCCAGATTCAAAATTAACAACGGGCAACTTTTCCACAGTCTGAGTATCCCCAGTCGCTAACCGCAAAGCATCTTCCAAAGACAAAGCCATTTGGTCTTGACGAGTAGCAAAGAAATTTTGTGCTGCTCGGACATCTTGAGGTTGTAGTTCCACCCACTCCCCATTAACTTCTACTAAGGGACTATCTTTAGCTACTAATTTGTCAAACTCAGCTTTAGTTAATTTCTGACCTCCAATAGATAATTCCCACTGGAAATTAAGAAGACTATTTAATCCAAGTCTTTCAGTTTTTTTCGTTTTTGGAGCAGTTGCCTGAATACTCAAACCTAAACGAGAAGCCCATCCTTCTCGGTTAGCTAAACTAGGTGGTAAAATTACCCCCAGTCCACTGTCAGTAAACCGCCAACTTCCACTTTTAATAAACTCATAAGCTTGTTGTGGATTTAATTGGCAATATTGAGGAGTTGCTTCTTGTAAACTAGGTTCAATAATTGGATAAATTCTTGATGCCAAACCTAAGCCCTTGAGGAGAGTTTCTTGAGGCAGTTTAATTGTCTGTCCTTGATAATTGAAACTTGCTACTGGATTTTCCCAAATAGTTTTGGCATCAACAAAAAAATCTGGGTTATCGACTGCTTGGAGACAATATTCTAGTTTCCATTGTTTGGAATTATTGGATGGTGAGTGGAGACGGAAACAGGTAATAAATCTCTTTTCTGTGGTTTGATATTCTTGTAGGGGCGATTTCCAATTCTCAAGTATTCTTTGAATTTGCTGTGTTTCTTTAGCAGCAGGTAATTTTAAATTTGATTTTCCTAATAAGGATTTCAACCATTGTCTAATTGAGGGATTTAATGAGGTAGTTTCTGTTGGAATTCCGGCTGATAGTTGTCTAATTTGTGTATCTATTATATTTTTTAAGAAATCTTGGATAATTTCTTGACTTGATTGGAGTTTGGGTAATTTTGAGGAATTATTATCGGTAATTATTTCTAGATTTTCTAGAGAGAGATGTGACGGCCAATCAATATTATATGTACGACAAATCAGAGGCATTTGTAGAGTAAAATTTTTCAATCTAGTTTGGTCTATAGAACTATCAAGTAAAGGTTGCCAAGTTGCAATAAATTCTTGATTTGATGTTTGTTCAATAGAGGGTAAAAATTTACATCTTGCTAATAAGTCAAGACTCCATCGCGCAACATGAGACCAAAACCTTAAATCTGCTGCGATGAAAGATTCAGTAATTTTTCCCAAAGGAATAGATTGTAAAAATTTGATTGCTTCTAAAGGTTCTAGACAAATTCCTTCTATTTGCCAGGGATAAAGATATAACTTTTCTGTGATTTCTGATAAATTTGTGGCAGAATGAATCGGGTATAGTTCTTGGCTAGATTCTGATAATTTTGTGGGTATAGCTAAAGTTTGAGTTTTGGATTTTTTGTGCTTTTTTAAAGAGAAATTGATATTTGCATCAGATAACTTTAATAGTTCATCTAAAGTTATCGCATAAGGATTATTAGTAATTTTTCCTGTTTCACCAGCATCCTCTTCTGTAATTCTGCGCCAAGTTTCTCCCCAAATAAATAAAGAACTAGGTTGTTGATGTTCGGTAAACCAAAAACTATGTAAAATTGCCATCTTAAATATCTATCAAAAAGGTTATATTTTGACTACTAAATTTTTCTACTGTAAATCTTTCAATAATAAAATTTAACAATGAAAAACGGCATCCGAGTTAAAATAACTGGATGCAAACTTCATCATTTGCGATGAAAGGTAAGTCTAATTATTATAGCGGTTTATCTTCAGTAAAACTCCAGAAATATGAAGAGTAGGTAGGTCTAAATTAAATGTTGAAAAAATTGTAGGGGCAGGTTTAACCAAAAGCCTTGACATAAAGCACAATATAGTTTAATAAACCCGCCCTAAACTTCTAACTTCAAAAGGGGCGGGTTTATATGAATCTAATGTTGAAGGTTATTAATTTCAGATAGAACCCGCCCCTACTATTAAAATTAAAATATTTAATTTCTAACTTCTAACTTCTAACTTCTAACTTCTGACTTCTGACTCTCGACTCCTGATTTCTGACTTCAAAATTGCCCCATTAAGAATGCTACCATTGCCACAGAAGCGAAAGAATATAGAAGGGAAAAAAACTGGATGGAAGAGATAGACAAATCCATATCCTTTGACGGACGGGATATTCGACTGAAGGTTGGTTTATTCGCGCCTCAAGCTGGTGGCGCTGTGATGATAGAGTCAGGAGATACAGCAGTCTTAGTCACAGCTACTACAGCTAAGGGTAGAGAAGGAATAGACTTTCTGCCTCTTTTAGTGGACTACGAAGAAAGACTCTACGCTGGAGGAAAAATTCCTGGTGGTTTTTTGCGCCGAGAAGGTCGCCCTCCAGAAAAGGTGACACTTACTGGCCGTTTAATTGACAGGCCACTACGCCCCCTATTTCCTAGTTGGTTGCGGGATGATATTCAAATTGTGGCCACAACATTGTCTATGGACGAGGAAGTACCACCAGATGTACTAGCTGTAACAGGTAGTTCAGTGGCAGTATTATTGGCCAAGTTGCCTTTTTATGGTCCAATGGCTGCAGTGCGAGTAGGGTTAGTAGGAGACGACTTTATTATTAACCCCACTTACCGTGAAGTTAAAAATGGCGACTTAGATTTGGTGGTCGCTGGGTCTCCACAGGGAGTAATAATGGTAGAAGCTGGGGCAAATCAATTGCCTGAACAAGATATTATTGAGGCAATTGATTTTGGTTATGAAGCAGTTTGTGACCTAATTAAAGCTCAACGAGAAATTATTGCTGAAATGGGTATTGAACTTGTGGAGTTGGAACCTCCCGAAGTAGACTCTACCTTAGAAAACTATATCCAGGAAAAAGTTACAGAATCTATTAAACAGGTTTTGTCTGAATATGATTTAGATAAAAATCAGCGTGATGAAAAACTGGATGAAATTAAAGGTTCTTTAGCAGAAGCGATCGCTGAACTCCCTGAAGAAGAAGCAGTAAGAGTCATGGTTGAATCTGATGGTATGCTGCTAGGGAATACTTTTAAGGGTGTCACCAAAAAGTTGATGCGTAAACAAATTATTGACGAGGGTGTCCGAGTTGATGGTCGGAAATTGGATGAAGTACGTCCTGTTTCTTGTCGGGTAGGAGTTTTACCACCAAGAGTTCATGGTAGTTCTCTATTTAATAGAGGTTTAACTCAAGTAATGTCTGCTGTTACTTTGGGAACGCCTGGTGATGCTCAAGAATTGGCGGACGATCTGCATCCCCAAGACGAGAAACGTTATTTGCATCATTACAACTTTCCTCCTTTTTCCGTAGGAGAAACCAAACCATTGCGATCGCCAGGTCGTCGGGAAATTGGTCACGGTGCTTTAGCAGAACGTGCGTTATTCCCCGTCATACCACAAAGCGATACTTTTCCTTATGTGATTCGAGTGGTTTCAGAGGTCCTTTCTTCAAATGGCTCAACTTCTATGGGTTCCGTTTGTGCTTCTACTCTTGGTCTAATGGATGCTGGAGTTCCTATTACTAAACCTGTGAGTGGAGCAGCAATGGGTTTAATCAAAGAAGATGAGGAAGTTCGTATCCTGACAGATATTCAGGGTATAGAAGACTTTTTAGGTGATATGGACTTCAAAGTTGCTGGTACCGATAGTGGAATTACAGCTTTGCAGATGGATATGAAAATTACAGGTTTGTCTCTAGAGGTAATTGCTGATGCTATTCATCAAGCGAAACCAGCGCGGATACATATTCTGGAAAAGATGCTGAATGTCATTGATGAACCTCGTCCGGATATGTCACCTTATGCACCGCGACTCTTAAGCTTTAGGATAGACCCAGAAATGATTGGTTTGGTCATCGGACCTGGTGGTAAAACTATTAAGGGTATTACTGAAGAAACAGGTGTCAAAATTGATATTGATGATGATGGCACCGTTACTATTGCAGCAGCGGATGGTGACAAAGCTAAACAAGCTTGCAATATTATCCAAGGGATGACCAAAAAACTAAATCCTGGGGATGTTTATGTTGGTAGAGTGACTCGAATTATTCCTATAGGTGCTTTTGTAGAAGTATTTGCTGGCAAAGAAGGAATGGTTCATATATCCCAAATTGCAGATTATCGCGTAGGTAAGGTAGAAGATGAGCTAGCAATTGGAGATGAGGTCATTGTTAAGGTACGAGAAATTGATTCTAAGGGTCGGATAAATTTAACTCGTTTGAACATTCATCCAGATGAAGCTGCCGCTGCCAAAGCTTCAGCAATGAATTCTTAAATTCTTAAATGTAGTTACAAGTCAAAAGTCAGACGTCAGAAATGGGAAGTAATAATTCTGTTTCTAATAGGATAGAAACATTGATAAAATTTAATTTTTTAGGTGTGTGGAAGTATCCCATTAACTGGCAAACTTTTGACTTGGAATTTGGAATTTAGAATTCAGAATTTAGAACTCATAATCTGGAATTCAGAATAAAAAATACTGGATTTTTTACCTCAAAAATCTCAATAACTATGGTGAAAATGAAGGCATTATAATCAATATTTATTAATGAGTTGAGTAGGGAGAAACTCTTATTTTTTACTTCTCAATAAGCAAAATAAAATCAATGCTGCCCTAGGAATACAGCAGAAAACAAAACTTTATTTGTGAAAAACTAATTTGTACAATAGTTACGGGAATAGCTGCAACTATCATCACTAGACCCAATTTCTCTATGCTGGAAAGCCCCTTCCTTAATTCCCCATTTTATATCAAATCCGGTTGAATAATTATCGTATAATTGGAGAAGCAGGGGAGTGGGGGAGTGGGGGAGATTGAATCTTGAACTATAGTTATAAACATATACTATATAACCGGATTCTATATTAAATAGCTCCCAAATAGATTCTATAACCTTGGACGGAAAAGATACCAAATGGGTTCTATATGAAATACCAAAAAAAAACACCCAGTAAACTAATAGGAATAGGATATATCTTATTATGGGCGATCGCCTTAACTAGCTGCACCACCAAACGCCACGCCCTCATCTTGTCTAGTGGTGCCGGCGGTGGAGCTTACGAACGCATGGGGAGACAAATAATAAACTCAGCTCGCGAAGTTGGGAAAATGTCTATCCACAGCAACTATAATTCTGCGGGTTCACAGGAAAACCTAGAACGTCTGCTCAATAACGAAACAGATATTGCTCTAGTTCAATTAGATGTAGCTAGTGAAGCACTGAAAGCTGGACAAGTACAAGCAATAGCTGTTCTTGCCCATGAATATTTACACCTTATTACACCATCTGACTCAGAAATCAAAACTTTTAGCGATCTTGAAGGAAAAAGAGTCGCTTTTGGTACCCCTGGGAGTGGCATTTACTTCACTGCCAAACGACTATTCAATGCTACCAACTTAAAAATTATTGAACAAAAACTTGATTTCAGACAAGGATTTAATAAACTTAAACAACAAGAAATAGATGCTTTAGTTTATGTAGGTCCATTAGGAGGTAGTAAAAAAGTGAAAGCTCAACTAACAACACCTCCTACCCTCAAGTTAGTTCCAATGGCGACTTCTTTTATTAACTATTTAACCATTCAATTTCCCGAATCATACCAAAGTGCAACTTTTCCCAAGGGTAGTTATATGCCTCTCTCACCAATACCTGAAAAAGATTTACCAACTATTTCTACTGCTGCTGCTTTAGTAACTCGCCCTGATGTTAGCAAAGAAAAAATTGCTCTTTTAACTTGGTCGATCATTTCATCCTCTCGTCAATACTCATTATTTTACCCAGAGCTTGCTAACGGTAATGCTCGCTCTTTATTACGCAGTGGGTTACTATATCTCCATCCTGGTTCCCTAAAGGCATTTAACGAAGGAGACCCCAGAGAAATTTGGATGCGCTACTTTGAGGAAAATCAAGACTTACAAGCTGGTGTTATTATTGTTATCTTTACGGGTGTCATTGGCTTTTTACTGCGAATGTGGCGTCAAAAACGATGTAAAAAGTTGATTAGAAATAGCAGTTTAGCTCTTAGTGAAATTAGTTATTGTGTAGAAACAAATCCTGTTCAAGCTCTGAAAGAAGTGGAAGAATTAAGACAGCAACATCGGTTAATGTTGGTTGAAGGAAATTTGCCTAAAGAAGCTTATGAAAAGCTTGAAGATATGACACAAGTTATTGCTGAACGATGCCGAAATTTGCAGAAAAAACAACGTCAACAAGATATTCAAGAGACAATAGAATTGATTAATGAGTGGCAAAATATGTCAGAAGTATGCCAAGAACAAATCAAGGATAAGCTGAAACAATCACAGAGTAAATATCGAGAAATGTTATTATCAAATCAAATCGATCTTCAGACTTACATTCACCTGACTCAACTTATTAGTCATTATGTCAACTTAAATAATAATAATCCTTATCATCAAACTGATAATAATAATCTTCCTGTTAACTAGGGAGACTATTCCTCAACTCAATATTTTGGCTAAATTTATACCGGTTTTCACTCATGTTGACTTGCATTACTTATTCTTTCTTTCCTAGATAACTAAAGCCTTCTTTCTTTCAACCCAAAGCTCTGTACTCCATATTAATGAAAATTTCTATCAGTAGAATCAGTATTTATTAAAAGCAACACAGGTTAATTCCTCCAAAATTAGTGCTTAAAGCAACATTAAGAGTCTCCATAGACTTGACTAACCACCAAACATTACCGGAAACAAATCCTTGATAATGGTTAAACAGAATGGAAAACCTTTGTTCTAAATAAGGTTTAGCTTGGCGACAAAAGAGTACAATTTTCAATAATATACCAATAACTCTTATCGTCCCCAGATTATTAATTAAGTCATAAAAAACAAAATGTTTAGGTTGTTCTATACTATCAACAACTATAAAATTTAATATTTTTTTACAAGTACCTAAAATTAGAAAATCATTAGGTTTATTACTATTATTTTGAGAGAAAGTATTGTGCAATTTTTGATATAGTTTATTATTAAATTTGCCTTTGCCATAATCATAGTCAATTGTATCAGTTAAGTATTCATATAAACCATCTTTAAAACTACGATAAGAATAAATTAAGTCACAATAACAACGAAACTTTTCAGCTTGGTTTCGCAATGTTTGACCACCATCAACTTTTCCAGTAAAATACTGAATCGCATCATTTAATTCTTCGTTTTTCATTAAAGTAGGATTTTCGACAGAATTGCTTTTTCTGGGCAACCTTTGATAAGTAATATATTTAGATAAATCTATTTCATATTTTTTTTGCTCCTTTTGTCTCATTTTTATAATTTCTTCTTGCTCTTCATCAGTTGTATCTTCATTAATAAAGCTGTTTTCATATAGATATGGATATCGATTAATTAATTTCCCTAGTGTCTTATCTTCAATTTTTGTATTTTCTTCAACTTCTCTGATAAACATCCGAGCTAAACGTTGTAAAGCAAGATATTTTTCAGTTTCAGTAAAACTGCTAGTTAAAGTGCGTATACGTTTAGAAGCCCAAGAAGTAGCCAGGCGATTTGGTTTTACCTGGAAAAGATTTACTAAGTCTGGAATTGATTTTTGCAGTTGTGGGGTTTGTAACCAACGGTTAATTAAAATGTAGCAACTTCTGTTAATAATATTATGAAAATCTTCTTCATCAGGATCGGCATCAATAATTGTTTCTATTACCTGCCAAATTTCGGGGATAAAGTATCCTGAAGCATCAATAAATAGAGTCTTAAAATTATCAATTGAAGCTTCAGGTTCTTGGTGGCGGGCTAAATGTTGTAAATGCTGATAAAGTAACTGTTCTTCTTTGGTAGATTTACGATTATTTTTAGTTGATAAATAGTTTGACATTTATATAATACTCCCTGAAATCAATTGTAAACTAATTTCAAGATATCTTCAAAAAACTTAACTTTTGTGAAAATAAATTATTATATTTACTGGGATAAATTTTAA
>JBCDJM010000052.1:0-30663 GCA_038747755.1 Cyanobacteria bacterium P01_H01_bin.35 | reverse complement strand
TCGATTAATCCTGCTTATTCTCAAGTACATTCAGAAAATATTTGGGCTAAGGCAATGCGACAAATATTGATTGAAGGTTTATCGCCAACTGAAGCAACAGAGATAGCTATTAAACGAATTAAAGAAATATTTTCTCAGTGGCAAACTCGGAAATAAAGATAATATGACAAACTAAAAAATGAGGATATTCAATCATGTATTTCTGGAAAAAAAGCCTCCTAATTCAGATTGTGGGTTCTTTTTTAATATTGTCGTTGATAACAATATCAATTGTTGGATATACAACATTTAGTCAAGCACGAAAATCTTTAAAAGAATCAGTGTTCGAGCGTCTTAGTTTTGCTGTCCAACTTAAAGAAAATGAACTTAATCGTTGGATATTAGATCAACGTAAAAATATTTTAGCGATCGCTGAGTTACCAGAAATTAATAAGCAAGCAAAAATCCTACTAACAAGCAAAAAATCTACTCCAGAATATGAATCATCTCAAGCTTTTTTCACAACTTATTTAACATCCTTTGCTAATAATATTGATAGCTTACAAGAAATTTTTATTTTAAGCAGAAGTAGCAGAATTTTAGTTTCCAGTAAATCCAATAAAGTAGGCAAATATCAACCGCTAGTACAATATAGCGAAGTAACAAAATCTACCACAGATTATTTGATTTCCAACTTTTACCGCTCTGCTGAAACAGGTAAACCCATGATTACCTTTGCTACTCCTATTCTCAATGAAAATGGTAAGCAATTAGGAATGTTAGCTACCCATCTTAACCTAGAAAGAATTGATACTATTATTAGAGAGAAAGCAGGGTTAGGAGAAACAGCCGAAAGTTATTTAGTAGGAAATATTGGTAGTAGTTTGTCAAGGAGAAATGTATTTGTTTCAGCCACAAAATTTGGTTCAGAGGAATTTCCTAATGGTATTGAAAGTCAAGGTATTAATGCTGCTATTAATGGCAATAATGGGAAAGGGTTGTATATAAATTATAGAGGAGTACCAGTCATTGGTGTTTATCAGTGGCTGGAATATCAGGACTTAGCATTATTAGCAGAAATAGAACAAACAGAAGCATTTGCACCTGCTCGTCATCTTGCTACTTCAATTTTGCTAATTGGTTTGACATTAGCTTTAGTAATGGCAGTGGCGATGTTATTATTAGGTCGCCAAATTGTACGACCAATTTTAGCGATCGCTCATACAGCTAAGTTAGTAAGTCAAGGCGATCTAACTCAAAAAGTGCCAGTATTAACTAAAAATGAAATTGGTTTACTTGCGCAGACTTTTAATGAAATGATTAAAAAGTTACAAAATTCATATCAGGATCTATCTAATTACAGTCATCTTTTAGAAGTCAAAGTTGATGAAAGAACTCAAGAATTAATCGAAAAAAATTCTTCTCTAGAAGAAACACTTAAAAAATTAAAAGAAACTCAAGCTCAATTAATTCAGAATGAAAAAATGGTGGGTTTAGGTCAGTTAGTTGCCGGGGTTGCCCATGAAATTAACAACCCCGTTAACTTTATCTATGGTAATATTGAACCCGCCAGAAGTTATGCAGAAGATTTATTAGATTTACTCAATCTTTATCAGCAATATTATTCAGATCCTGTAGATGAAATTAGAGATACCCAAAGTATAATAGAGCTAGATTTTATCAGACAAGATTTTCCTATTTTGATGAATTCTATGGAAGAAGGTGCTAAAAGAATTCAAGAAATAGTTTTATCCTTACGCAACTTTTCCCGTCACGATGAAGCGAAACAAAAACAAGTTAATATTCACGAAGGTATAGATAGTACCCTACTAATTTTGCAACATCGCCTTAAACCTCAATCAGAATATCCAGAAATTCAGATAATTAAAGAATATGATAATTTGCCATTAGTCGAATGTTTAGCAAGTCAAGTTAATCAAGTTTTTATGAATATTTTAGCTAATGGTATTGATGCTTTAGAAATGTCATGGGAAAAATTAAAATCTAAATTTTCTTATACTAAACCCATGATAAAAATTAAGACAGAAGCTCGCAATAAAGACTATATATCTATCCATATTATTGATAATGCACTAGGAATACCAGAAGAAATAAAAAAGAGAATTTTTGACCCTTTTTATACAACTAAACCTGTGGGAAAAGGTACGGGTTTAGGGTTATCCCTGAGTTATCAAATTATAGTTGAAAAGCATGGGGGAAATTTTTACTGTAATTCTGTAGTTGGTCAGGGTACAGAATTTGTGATTGAATTGCCTGTTGTCTATGGTTATAATCCTTGAATAAGAGTTTATTTTTATCAAAAAATATTAGTGTTTTAACTAAAAATAACTAATAATCATTACCTACACAAAATTAATTACATAAAGCAATTAATGGTCGTTTTTTTCCAATACTAGCCTTCAACCGTTTATTCACAGTCGAATGTAGATGCTATAATATTATATTAGTCTGAAATAATCCGACTTTTTGTAATTTATGGCTTAAAATTATACCACAATAAATATGAGTATTAAAAAGAATCCCAAAAATTCCCGTAACCGTCAAATTGGAAGTGCCTTATTAATTTTGGCAGGTTTGTTATTAGCAGTATACACATTCATGCCACGTCGCAAACCGCCTCGCGTTCCTTATAGTGTATTTATTCAACAAGTAGAAAACGGACAAGTAGTAGGAGTGCAAATAGATAACGAACAAATTTTATATCGCCTCAAAGGAGAAGAAGATAAACCAGGACCATTACTTGCTACTACTACAATAAATGACCCTCAATTACTTAAACGTTTAGAAAATAATAAAGTTGTATTTCAAGCAGCACCCCCTCAAAGTCGTTGGTTTGCTATTCTTTTAAATTGGGTAATTCCTCCGATTATATTAGTAGCAGCATTTCAGTTTTTTATGAATCGTGGACCTCAAGGTTCCCTGTCAATGAGCAAGAGTAAAGCTAAAGTTTATATAGAGGGAGAATCAGAAAAAATTACCTTTGCTGATATTGCAGGAGTAGAAGAAGCAAAAACAGAATTAACTGAAATTGTAGACTTCTTAAAAACACCAAAACGCTTCACTGAAATTGGTGCCAGAATTCCTAAAGGTTTGTTATTAGTCGGACCTCCTGGAACAGGAAAAACTTTATTAGCAAAAGCAGTTGCCGGAGAAGCAGGAGTAGCATTTTTTAGTATTTCTGGTTCCGAATTTGTAGAACTATTTGTTGGTACTGGTGCTGCTAGAGTTCGTGATTTATTTCAACAGGCAAAAAAGAAAGCTCCTTGTATTATTTTTATTGATGAAATAGACGCAATTGGTAAGTCTAGAAGTAGTGGAAATTTCCACAGTGGCGGTAATGACGAACGGGAACAAACCCTGAATCAACTGTTAACTGAAATGGATGGTTTTGGAGCAGGAGATTTAACAGTTATTGTCTTGGCTGCTACTAACAGACCCGAAGCTTTAGATGCCGCTTTATTACGTCCGGGAAGATTCGATAGACAGGTATTAGTAGACCGTCCAGACTTAGTTGGTCGGGAAGCAATTTTAAAGATTTATGCCAAAAAAGTTAAATTAGGAGAAGATGTTGACTTGCATAAAATAGCAACCAGAACTCCTGGTTTTGGAGGAGCAGATTTAGCTAATCTTGTGAATGAAGCTGCTTTATTAGCTGCCAGAAATCAACGACAAACTGTGGCACAAATAGACTTTTCTGAAGCTATTGAAAGGGTGATTGCTGGTTTAGAAAAAAGAAGTCGGGTTTTGAGCGATCGCGAAAAGAAAATAGTAGCTTATCACGAAGTTGGTCATGCTTTGGTTGGTGCATTAATGCCTGGTAGTGGCAAGGTCGAAAAAATTTCAATTGTACCAAGAGGAATGGCAGCTTTAGGGTATACTTTGCAGTTACCAACTGAGGATAGATTTTTAAGAGATGAAGAGGAAATTCGCGGACAAATTGCAACCTTTTTAGGAGGTCGTGCTGCGGAAGAAATTGTATTTGGAAATATTACCACTGGAGCTTCGGGAGATTTACAAAAAGCAACCGATTTTGCCGAACAAATGGTAACAACTTATGGTATGAGTAAAGTATTAGGACCATTAGCTTATGAACGGCGTAGTCAAGGAGGATTTTTAAGTAATGAAGGAGTTAATCCCCGTCGTTTAGTTAGTGAAAAAACTGCAGAAGCAATTGATAATGAAGTGAAAGAAATTGTAGAAAAAGCTCATCAGCAAGCATTAGATATTTTGAATCATAATCGGAATTTATTGGAAAATATTTCTCAGCAAATTTTAGAAAGAGAAGTGATAGAAGGAGAGGACTTATATGAGTTCTTAAAAGAGGTGCGATCGCCTTGGGATAAAAATGTTTAGATTTCTGCATCAATTATCAGTGGCTTTGTTGCATGAAAGTGGCGATATAGAGCCGCTAGGCTCCGCCAACGCGACAACTCCCCTTAGTGGAAGCTAACTAGATTTCAACTTTGTAGCTTTTGGGTTTACCTATTTGAATCATACGGTTCAGCATGGCACATTGTATGAATAACTCCACTGCCTGAGCATCAAATTTTCGGCGTCGCAGTTTTCCTCCAAATATCACTTTGAGCCTAAACATTGTGGTTTCTGATAGGGAGCGTCGATGGTAGCCACTTTCACGCTTCCATTTCTTGCGCCCTACTTGACGAATACGCCTCAAGTTTTCATCTCTGGGATGGGGAGTTTCTCTACAGTTGCCATGTTGCCAAATCACAGCATTTTTTCGTGGGGGAATTGTCGTTTTTGCCCCTAGCTGACTGGCTTTGTCATAACACTTGTGCCGATCATAAGCTCCATCACCTGATACTTGGGTGATTTCAGCTTCTACCCCATCTAATAGGTCTGCAAATACTTGGTCGTCACTTACATCATTAGTTGTTACCACCCCTGTGACAATCTCTCCCGTAGCCTCATTAACACCCAGGTGCAATTTACGCCATGTTCTACGTTTACCTACACCATGAACCCTGGTTTTCCATTCCCCTTCACCATATAGTTTGACCCCCGTAGAATCTACTACTAAGTGAATTCCTTCTGCCGTTGGCATCACTGGTATTACAATATTTAATTTTCTGACTCTACGACATACAGTACTATGGTCTGGTACAGATAAATCTAGCTCCATCAAATCAAATATAGATTCTACAAATCCTTCTGTCTGTCGTCCAGCTAGTCCATACAAGCTACTTAAAGTAACCATTAGTTCAATAGCTACATCACTATAGGTATTCGATGCCCCTCTACGTCCTGTTTTCTCTTGGTTTACCCACTGCTCTATTACTTCCGGACTTAGCCAAAAAGTGAGACTTCCTCTCTGCTTTAGGGAAGCATCATACTCAGACCAGTTACTGACTCGGTACTTGGACTTAGACTTGGACTTGGACTTGGACTTGGACTTCACGAGTATCTACCCTTGGTGTAGTTTTTTTTCTGCCACGCATATTTTTTTACCCTATTTCCTTTATTTGTGCAACAAAGCCATTATCAGTCATTAGTTTCGGACTTACCTAAAGAAACCCTTTCGCTCCAATATATTGGCAGAAGAACCGCGCTTTCTTTTAAGGAAGCGTGGTATAAGAATCTCATTATTGCGACGGAAATGATATAATAGACATCTGCGATAATTAAAAATAAAATCAATCCCATACGCAGAAATCATTAATTGTTTCCTCCTACTCCCTACTCCCTACTCCCTACTCCCTCTTTTCCGGAAATGATATAATACCAATTACTAAAAGTAATGCTATACTTCAACACCTCAATAGTTATCAATACTCAAAGTCTGTTTTGAACAATCTAAGCTAGGTTAGTATATATTTTACTACCTTTAACCTCTCCCCACACTTCTCACTCCTGTATGGAATTTGCACGCAACGTCCCTCCCTCAGCCAATCAAACATAGTATTCGTACATGATAAATAGTACAATATCAAACTCTAGTTTTTTACTTTATGCATAAGTCCTCATCTTATTTATACCTTGAATTAGTGACGTTTGATAGTGAGTTTGCACTGCTTTTTTGACCCCATTTACACGGCAATAGCTTTTTGTCACAGCAGAAAGGACTTCAACAGCAGTAGGATTATTCTTATCACTGATGCTACGATTAATTTTCATTGAATTTACCTCTTAAAACTGAACTCATAGTTTAATTATCTACATAAAATGCAAGATACTCTGTAATCTTTCAGTTGTTATTGAGTGATGTAAACAGTATTAATACGGTGATGATAGTCACAAATTTACTTTTATCCCAGAGTCAATCGTAGAATTTCTGTGCTGCATAACTGACTAAAATATAGAAATGTGTGTTTTACAGAATTGGTTAATTAACGGCACTTTAATTAATGTGGACTTTAGAGTAAATACTTCTAAGCCAAATGTAACAATTTCACTTTATGTTCTAGGGGATAGCAGAAGAAGTAGTCCAACTGCTTCATAAAACTGATACAAAGCGTTACATAATGTTGTGGAGTTGACATCTCAGAAGCGATCGCTCAAGTTCTCCCCAAAGCACCTTGGAATAAAAAAACTCACTCATCACGTCCAACAACTCTATTAAAGGTATAGAGAGCGATCGCATAGACAGCGATGCCCAAAGAAGACCCAAGTTATTCCATAGTTTTCAAGAATTCAACTACTTCAATTATTCAAAAAGACTCTAATTTTTACTTTCTACAAAGGTGAGCTATAACCCAAAAGTTAGTGATTCAAATCACTGCTAGATGAAAAATGAGGTAGATATCATAACTGTTGGGTGTTGTCCAATTCTACTATAAAAATCATCCCGGACATGAGAGTGCTGAAAATCACTTTTCAATAAAAAAGATTCATAGTATTTGTCCCACAGAATTCTGCAAAAAAAAGTTTTCCAGAGTGCATAACTGACTAAAACACAGAAATATGTGTTCTACAGAATGGGTTAATTTAAAGTCTCCTTTACCTAACTAGGGGCGAAAGTAAATAGTATTAATCCATTAAAGTTAAGTCAGGAGGATGATTAGAGGAATTAGTCCCTAAGAATTCTACAAAAAAATTTTTCCAGAGTGCATAACTAACTAAAAGACAGAAATATGTGTTCTACTTTAAAAAAAGTTTTAGTCTTAACTATTTTTCCCCTAGCATATTTGACCTTAGGGTATTGGCAACTTTCTAGATCGCCAGCCATCGCCCAACTTGTCCCCGATCGTACCTTGGGAGAAGAAAACTCAGTCATCACGCCTAACATAAATATCAAAGGTAGGGAAAGCCATCGCATAGATGGTGGTGCCCAACGAGATGCTAATCTATTCCATAGCTTTGAAGAATTCAACATTCAACGAGGGCGAGGAGTTTACTTTACTAACCCCGATGGAGTAGCAAATATCCTGACTCGCATCACAGGAAACAATGCCTCTAGCATATTAGGAACTCTGGGTGTGCTAGGAAATGCCAACCTATTTTTCATTAACCCCAACGGTATAATTTTTGGACCAGAAGCTCAATTAGATATTCAGGGTTCCTTTTATGGAGCTACTGCCGATAGTATCTTATTTGAAAATGGATTTGAGTTTAGCACTTCAGACCCTCAAGCACCCCCACTACTCACAGTTAATGTTCCCATTGGGTTGAGGTTGCCAGAAAATGCTGGAAGTATTCAGGTTGAGGGGCGAGGTCACAATTTAAGTTTAGACCCCGAGACCTTTTCTTACGTTAGAGACAACCGGAATGTGGGATTGCAAGTTGCCACAGGTCAAACCTTAGCTCTAATAGGAGGAGACATTTTTTGAACAGGAGGAAATCTCACAGCAGAAAAGGGAAACATTGAATTGGGAAGTGTTCGGGGCGGGGTAGTGGGAATTACTGCTACTCCAAATAAACTTAACTATGGGGAAATATCAGCATTTGGAAACATTCAACTATCTCAAGCTAGCTCTATAGATGTGAGTGGAGCAGGTGCGGGAGCAACTCATATTCAAGGTAGACATATTGAAGTGCAAGATGACTCAACAATATTAGCATATACCTTGGGTTCAGAAGATGGTGAGAATTCAAGCATTAGAGCATCAGAGTCTATTGAAATAGGAGGTCAAGGAAACGGTGGTTTGTTTGCTGAAGTAGTTAGGGAAGCAGATGGAAATGGGGGGAGCTTGAGACTTGAAACAAGAAGCTTACAAATTCAAGACGGAGCGCAGATAGTTACTGCCACTTTTGGTCAGGGTGATGGGGGAGATATAACTATTTTTACCACTGATTTAGAACTGATTGGAACTTCTGCTGATGGCAAATTTTCCAGTGGTTTGTTTGCTTCAGTAGGAATTGGAGGAGAAGGGAGGGGAGGAGATGTGAAACTAGAAACAGAAAGTTTACAATTACAAAATGGAGCCAGGATCGGGGTAGATACCTTTGGTCAAGAAAAAGGAGGAGACTTAATTATCTCTGCGACGAATATCAGCTTAACTGGAACTTCTACTGACGGTCAAGTCAATCAAATAACTGCAGCAGTACAACAGCAAGCTCTAGGAGACTCGGGAGATATTACTCTCAATACCAGAATTTTAAAAGTTGAAGATGGAGGACAGATAACTGCTGGCACAAGGAGTCGGGGAGATGCAGGAGATTTAATTATTAGAGCCAAAGAAGTTCAGATTATTGGCAGAAATGCCAGAGGTGTTCCCAGTAGATTAACTGCTGCAGCAACTTCAACAGCGGAAGGTAGAGGAGGAGAATTAATCATCAACACTGAAAGTCTAGAGGTAAAAAACGAAGCAGAAATCACAGTAAGTTCCGCCACCCAAGAACCAGCAGGTAACCTCCAAATCAACAGCAACAACCTCCTCATCTCAAACCAAGCTAGTCTCAATGCCGAAACCACAGGAGGTCAAGGCAGCATCACCATCAACAACAACAAAGACCTCATCCTCCGCCACAACAGCAACATCACCACCAACGCCACAGGAGAAGCCACCGGAGGCAACATCAACATCAACACCGAAAACCTAGCCACCCTGGAAAACAGCGACATCTCGGCCAACGCCGAAGAAGCATTCGGAGGCAGTATCAACATCACCGCAGCAGGCATATTCGGTACAGAATTCCGCCCCCAACAAACAGACAACAGCGACATCACCGCCACCTCAGAATTAGGAGCATCATTCAGTGGAGAAGTCAACATCAACACCCCAGACGTAGATCCCAGCGATGGACTCGTAGAATTTGACGACACCATCCCCGACATCTCCAACCTCATCAACCAAAACCCATGCCGACAAGGACAAGGCAGCCAATTCACAATTACAGGACAAGGAGGCTTACCACCAAACCCCAAAAACCCCCTCACCCCCAACACCCTGTGGCAAGACGAACAAACCCCAAGTTCTTCTCCACAAACCACCACCTCATCAAACCAACAATTCATCGAAGCTCAAGGATGGATATCCACACCCCAAGGCATTCAACTAATTACCAATCCCAACACTCCTATCCCCACACCCCGCTGGTTAATACCACCTGAATGCGAACAATTAGACACTCAACAACCACCACCCTATCTACTCGCCAGCAGTAACGGCAGCATTCCCACCTCAAGTGCCGAACCTTTGAAAGTAACAATTCAACAATTCAACTTCACTGGCAACACCAAATTTAGCAACCAAGAACTACAACAACAACTCACACCATACCTCAACCAACCCATCACCTTTGCACAACTCATAGCAGCACGCACCGCCATCACCAAATATTACACCAATAATAATTACATCACATCAGGAGCATTCATCCCCACCCAAACCATATCCGACAACGGCACCGTTACCCTCCAAGTAGTAGAAGGAAAAGTCAGTCAAATTAACGTCAATATCCAAGGCAGATTAAATGATAATTATATCAGAAATAGATTAAAAAAAGCAACCACCGCTCCCCTCAACCAAGAAAAACTATTTTCTGCCCTACAACTATTACAACTAGATCCCAATATCAAAACCATATCAGCCGAACTATCAGCAGATATCCGTCCAGATACAAACATATTAGACGTAGAAGTAGTCACAGCCAACCCCTGGCAAATAGCAACCATCAGTAATAATGGCAGAGCACCAAGTGTCGGTACATTTAGACGAGGAGTAGAAGTAGGTTATGGGAATATTACAGGAATGGGTGATAGTTTCAATACTCTCTACACCAACACCGATGGCAGTGATACAGTAGAAGTATCTTATTCTCTACCAGTCAACTCCAGTAATGGCCGTATCGAACTATTTTACCGTCACCGAGATAACGAAGTCATAGAATCACCATTTGAAAGACTAGATATAGAATCAATTTCCAATACCTACGAATTATCATTGACTCAACCAATAGTACAAACCCCACAGCAGAACTTAAGTTTAGGGTTATCTGCCATCAGACGAGATAGTCAAACATCAATATTAGGCACAAACTTTCCCTTATCAGAAGGTGCTGATGATAATGGAGAAACAAAATTATCAATAGTGCAGTTTTTCCAAGATTATCAACTGCGGGGAGATAATCAGGTGTTGGCATTGAATTCTCAATTTAATATGGGGTTAGGAATATTAGATGCGACGGTAAATACTGATGAACCCGATAGTAGGTTTTTCTATTGGCGGGGACAGGGACAATGGGTGCGTGAGTTGGCCAAAAATACGTTGTTGGTGGTAGGAGCAGATGTGCAGTTGTCACCATCAGATTTGGTGCCGTTAGAAAGGTTTGGTTTGGGGGGATATAGGAGTGTGAGAGCTTATCGTCAGGATACTCGTTTGACGGATAATGGGGTGTTGGGAACTGTGGAGTTAAGGTTGCCTGTGCCTTGGATATCTAAAAAGAAGAGGTTATTTCAGGTGGTGCCGTTTATTGATGGGGGGGTGGCGTGGAATAGTGATGGTGAGGAGGTGGAGGGGAGTAATGGTTTGGCGGCAGTGGGGGTGGGGTTGCAGGTGAGTTTGTGGGAGAGGGTGAATATGCGGTTGGATTATGGTATTCCTTTGGTGGATGTGGACTCAACAGATAAGACGGCTCAGGAGGAGGGGTTTTATTTTTCTGTTTCTGCTTCTCCTTTTTCTTTTTGAGTAGGGAGTAGGGAGTAGGGGAGTTGTGTAGATTGGGTTGAAGAATGAAACCAAACATCATAGGTTTTTGTTGGGTTGCGCTGTCGCTTAACCCAACCTACAATATGATATAGCACTACGCATTAAGGTTAGGACATTTCTAAACCCTGTTTGCGCAGCATTCCGCAGGAAAACCTTTTAACCGTTTACTATTCCCTATTCCCTATTCCCTATTCCCTAGCGCGTAGCGCTATATCAATTATCTTTTTCCTAGAAGTCTAATATAATATGAAAATAATAAAAATGAAGATAATAAAATTACTCACTATCGCCCTATTAAGTTTCTCTTTCACTCTGGGAATTAATATTTTATATCCAGTTTTAGCTAAATCTTCTGCTTCTAATTTAGTTCAACAAGGAATCCAATTATTACAACAAGGAAAGGCAGAAGCAGCATTAGAAATTTGGCAAGAAGCAGAGGAAATTTATCGCAAAAATAAGAATCAAATTGGTATTATCGGCACTCAACTTAATCAAGCTCAAGCTTTAACCAGTTTGGGTTTTTATAGACGTTCTTGTAATACTGCTCTACAAGCATTTGCCAATGATTTAGAATGCGATAGCTTAACCACAAGTGACCTAGCAAATATTCTACCTAAGTTTCAAACATCAAATACTAATCTCAATTTTCAGGGGTTACAAAACCTAGGAAATGGATTACGGGCAATTGGTAAATTAGAGTTATCTCAACAGGTTTTAGAAGCAAGTTTTGCTTTGGCAAATTCTAACAATAGCAAAGGTCGATTATTGCTCAATTTAGGTAATAATCTCGTTTCTCAAGCTCAAAGCATTGCTAATATTAATCCCAGGAGAAGAAAAGACGAAGAAGCACTTCAAGCTATAACTGAGCAAGGTTTATCTAATTATCAAGAATCTGCCACTATTTCTTCTGAAAAATTAGTTCAAATTCAGGCAACTATTAATCATCTTAGTTTGCTGTTAAAATTTAGACAATGGTCTAGAGAACCTCGTGATATTTGGCTACAACCTTATATACAATTTCAGATTGAAACTTTACCCCAAATTATTCAAACTTTAAATCAAATTAATCCTACTCCAGACTCAATTCAAGCAACAATTAAATTAGCCGAAACTTTCATTGATTTTGAGCAAATAGATCCTAAATCAACCTTAGCTAAACTTCAGACTAATTTGGCTGAATTAACTCCAGCTAAGGAACTACTAAATCAGGCAATTCAGCAAGCAAAAACTATTAATAATTTTCGTTTACAAGCTTATGGAATTGGCATCCAAGGAAAATTGAGTCAACAAAATGGAAACCTAGAAAATGGACTAAAATTAACAAATAGAGCATTAGCTATCGCTCAAAAAGTATCTGCTTCTGATATTGCTTATCAACTCCAAGAGCAATTAGGAGATATTTTCATTCAGCAAGGAAATACCTCAGAAGCACTTTTAGCTTACAAATCCGCTTTTAATACTTTGCAAGTTTTACGACGAAATTTGGTGGCGTTAAATCGAGATATTCAGTTTGATTTTCGTGCTAGTGTTGAACCTTTATACAGAAAATTAGTAGCATTGCTATTGCAACCTGAACTCGGTTCAAATCAACCCAATTTGGCAAATATTAAAGCTGCTCGTGAAGTAATTGAATCTCTACAATTGGCAGAATTAGATAACTTTTTCCAAGATGCTTGTGTAAATGCTGAGGATATTAATATTGATGAAATTGATGGGAATGCAGCCATTATTTATCCAATTTTATTAGAGAATCAATTAAGTGTTATTGTTAAGTTGCCTGGTACTGATAATTTTCGTTATGCTTCGGTGGGTGACAGGGAGTTTGAAGCTAAATTTAGGGAAAATTTATTCTTGCTCCTAGTTTACATCAGAAGTCAAGAAGAAATTAGTGTTCAGTCAAATGCAAATAAACTTTATCAGTGGTTAATTAAACCATTTGAAGAAGATTTGGAAGTCAATGTAGAACACGACAATAGTCAAATTAAAACCTTAGTTTTTGTCTTAGATGGGTTACTCAGAAATATTCCTATGTCAGTGTTGTATGATAGTGAGCGGGAGCGATATCTGGTTGAACGATACGCGATCGCTGTTGCTCCTGGTTTACAATTAGTCGATCCGAACCCCTTATTAAAGGAGCAGGTAAGAGTATTAACTGCTGGAACAGCTCAACAAGCACCAAGTTTTGAGGTAGAAGGTTATGGCCGCTTACCTAATGTTGAAGAGGAATTAGAAGCAGTTAAGCAAACAATACCACAATCTGAACAATTAGCAGATGAAAATTTCACGAAAATTAATATTCAAGACAAAATTAATTCTGCCCCCTTTAGCATTGTCCATATTGCAACTCACGGACAATTTAGTTCTAATCCTGATGATACATTTATATTAGGATGGGATGAACGCATTAATGTGAGAGATTTAGATGGACTGCTCCAGAATGAGAATTTGCAGCGATCAGATCGAGCCATAGAATTATTAATTTTAAGTGCTTGCGAAACAGCGTTGGGAGATACGCGAGCAGCATTGGGGTTAGCTGGAGTTTCTATTAGAGCTGGCGCTCGGAGTGTGTTAGGGAGTTTGTGGAGAGTAAGTGATGCGTCTACAGCAGAATTAATGAAAGAATTTTATCAACAATTATTACAGTCTGATAGTTCACAACTGAAAAAAGCAGAAGCACTACGTCAAGTTCAAATTAAGTTTATTAAGGGAGAAATCGATCCGAAATTTAATTATAATATACCCTATCATTGGTCATCATTTATTATTGTTGGTAATTGGTTATAGTTCAAGAAGAAAGAAGGAAGAAGGTTTTAATTACTTAGATGTTTTAGGGTGTGTTAGCGAAGCGTAACACACCAAAAGCTGGCCGTTAACCCGTACAATTGATGTATAATTTCACCTTTTGCGTAAGTCCTGCTTATAATTCTTTGACTGATACTTCTAATTCTTCTACTAATTCTTTGAGTTCTAATTGTTCATGGGATAAGAAGTTTTTTGATTCTTCTTCAAGCCAACTTTCTTCTTCTAATATGAAACTCTCTACTTCGTATAATAATCCATCTAATTCCTCTAAAATCATTGTTTTTTGTGTCTGTAAACTATTTGTTTGCATTACACCAGATTGTTCTTGGCCAAGCAGATCGGGTTTAGTCTCCTTTGTTAAGGGGGACTTATCCCACACCAATGTTTCCACTCCCACGTCAGTGACTTGATTAAATGAGGAGTTCCAAGTTTGCTTGTTAATCTGTTTTTTGGCTGTTGTTGTAATTGCGATGGTTTGGCTTTTCATTGTTTTTAGTTTCTGTTGTTGAACTCCTATATCCCAATTATCACACTTTTTTTTGGTGATATTTGTGATTTATCAGGAAAATTTAAGTGATGTTACTGTTGATTTTAACTAATTCAGAACAACATAGCAAGTGAATTAAATCACTGCACAAGTGTGACGGTTGTTACTGTCTTAATTTTTTATTTTTGCATTTAGCTAGCGCTATCCGGAGTGAAAGGGTATTTTTTTTAAAGCTGCAATCGTTGCGAAATAAGGGATTTGGCAATTGTACAAGCCTGCTTTTATATCTATATTTGGTATGTATCTTTTTTAACAATTTTCACAATCTTCACAGTCTTGATATTCAGCAATCTTAACAATCTTCACAGTCTTAATAGTACACAATCTTCACAGTCTTCACAATCTTCACAGTTTTCACAATCTTCACAGTCTTAATAGTACACAATCTTAACAATCTTAACAATCTTGATCTTCAGTAATCTCTGAGTGAGTTTGAGCATTTCTCAATGTCCGCATCTTATTTGCGTAGTGTTTTATAGCAGTTTTCATTAATAGACTTGTCGCTTTATAACTTGATAAATCCCCTAAAACCTTGTTCTGTAAGGATTATAGCTATTAGCAACTAAAAACGCTGGTAATTATTGTCCTGTCTGGGTTTGAGCTATTTTTTGCCTCTATTTAGGGCTTGCTGAATAAGTCTGATGGTGAAGGCAGGGAGTAGGGAGTAGGTAGGGACGTTGCATAAGGGCGTCCGTACAGAGTCAAGAAAAACAGGGAGTTATAGAGGAGGTAAAAAGAAAAATTATCTTTTGATGCAACGGGACCAACTCTTTCCTAAATACTCACTTTTGAAGCCGTACCTGCCCCAAATCTCGTTCTTTTTCCGAATTTGAAAATCCTCAAACATTTATATGTCAATGCTTTAAGCTTTAATCAGCAAACCCTATTTAGCGACAACTCTAATATAGAGTACAGAGATTTTAGTTTTAAGGAAGAAGGAAGAAGTAATGCAAGTCAACATGAGTGAAAACCGCTATAATTGCTAAATTATGATCGCTATCCTATTTAGGGTTTGCTGAAAAAAGCGGAGTGTGGGGAGTGTGGGGAGTGTAGGGATACAGAGAAAGTAGAAGGAATAATTTTCCCTTGATTTTTCTGTACTTGTCTGCCTTTTATCCTAACTTTTTGACGGAAATCAACTGAAAACTAGGCACTTTTTTTAACCAGAAAAAGGCTCAAGCCTTTATGGGAGGAAGGAGACAGGAGTCAGAATTATCCCTTAGTTTTTCTGCCTCGCGCCAACCCAAAATCCTCACTTTTTGAGATCCCTAGAACGAAAACCTTGTACTTTTTCCACACAAAAAAAGGCTAAAACTGTTATTTGTCAATGCTTTTAGATTTAATCACCAATCCCTAATTACCTAGAACACAAGGCTTAAGAGCCAGAAAAAAACTTAAATTTCCTGTAGGTATTCATCCTTTGTTTGCTTCTCCTTCACTCCCCTACTCCCCTACTCCCATGCTAAACAAAATTAGGCAATAAGTGTTTAATTTAACGGCACTCAAAAACAACAACTAAGAAACTGTGACAGAACCCAGTAATCTTTCCACAATTGTTTGAGTACGTTTTCCCCCTGCTGTTATCAAGCGATGGGAAAGCACATAAGGAACAAGAAACTTCACGTCATCAGGAATAGCATAATCTCTTCCAGAGAGAAAACCTAACGCTTGAGTCGCTCGGTGCAAAGCAACCGTTCCACGAGGACTAACACCTAATGTAATTTCTTCATCTTCCCTTGTTGCTCTAACCAACCTGAGAATATACTTTTGCAAAGACTCATCTACTTTAACCAAACTGCACAAACGACGTAACTCCTGTACTTCCTCCAAAGTAATGCAAGCTTTTAGTGTACTGACTCCTAAACCTTCAGAGATTCTTTGTAGCATCTGAAGTTCTTCCGATTCTGTAGGATAGCCTAATGTCAGAGATAAAGTAAAACGATCCATTTGTGCTTCTGGTAGTGGAAATGTTCCTTGATACTCAATTGGGTTCTGAGTTGCAATCACAAAAAATGGGTCAGGAACAGAACGTGAAACCCCATCTACAGTCACCTGTTTTTCCTCCATCACTTCTAATAGAGCAGATTGAGTACGAGGTGTTGCACGATTAATTTCATCTGTCAAGAGTACATTTGCAAACACCGGACCTGGTAGAAATTCAAATTCCCCACTGCGAGGGTTCCAAATATTAGTACCCGTAATATCAGTAGGTAGTAAGTCAGGAGTACATTGAACTCGTTGAAACTTTCCTGCGATCGAATGGGCTAGAGATTTAGCTAGTAAGGTTTTACCTACACCGGGAACATCTTCTAACAAAACATGACCTCCTGAAAGTAATGCTACTAAGACTAACTTGATAGCATCTTCTTTACCAACAATAGTCTGACTAAGATTTTGTTTCAGCTTTTCAATACTTTCTTTCATAAAATTATTATTTGCTGTATGTAATGATTACTTTGATTATTTTGAGACAGAAGTAGGTTAACTTAGTAAATATTAAGTTTGGTAATTATAAACAAGTAGTAATTTTTGCAGTTTTTCTCTTTAGTAGGGAGATTTAACCCTCCCAATAACTACTTTTACGAGAATACCTAATTTTCAATTGAAGTTAATTTACTTCAATTAATTGGCAAGCATAGGTTTCAGATTTTTTCACTAAATCTGAAACCTTCTATTTATTATTTTTAAACTAAATAAAGTATTAAGTAGCAGGTTATTTATCAAAAACTTTCTACAAAATGTTTTTTTTGAGCTAATACTACCTAATATTATTCACCGAACACTTATTGAGTTATAAATTACAATTATATCAATTATATATTGTGCGATGTCTTATACTTAAAATACCAGCACGATCGCTGTGTAAATCAGAAAAACATAAATCAAATTGTGATTAACTTAATAATATAAAAGGAATAGGATTAATTCCCATCCCTTGAATTGAATTTTATTTGACTAAGAGATTTTAGTAGTCACGAGCGGAGCGATCTCTTCTACCACCACCGCCACCACCACGTCGGTCTTCTCGTGGCCTGGCCTTATTAACCTTGAGATTACGTCCCATCCATTCAGCACCATCAAGTGCTTCAATGGCTGCTGTCTCTTCAGCTTCATTCTCCATTTCTACAAAAGCAAAGCCCCGAGGGCGACCGGTTTCACGGTCAGTAGGAACTTGAACTCGCTTCACAGTACCATAATCAGTGAAGACTTGTGTTATATCATCCTCTGTTGCATCGTAGGAAAGGTTCCCAACGTAAACTGACATAATTGACCTCCAAAATAGGAATTTAATGTAGAGAGATTTCGGAAGGCCAGTAATGCCAGATGAAACATCATCAAAAAGCTCATCACTGAAAGCAAAAACTGCAACCTATACCTATTCTCAAACTAGATTCTATCATAGACACTTTTGGTTAATAATTATACAAATTATAACTTTCCTACAACTGAAAATACCCAGGAAAATGTTTGAGATTTTAGCTGTATAAAAGTTATATTAAGTTTCTAGATTAAATTATGATTCAAATCTTGCAACTCAAAATCTAGGACTGCTATATTGTTTCAGTTTTTGATAATTATCATAATCATTCTTTAGAAAGAATACCATTTTAAAAAAATACTGTTACAGTCCTTTATTCTGTTCGTAGAAGTGTTGAGATTAATACTGTAGCGACCTTTTTTGAATTTGGTATTAATAGTTAGGCGATGGTCATTAAAGTACAATCATAGCCAAAATTACCAACAGTCTTTTTCTTTGGTCAACTAAGAATAAACGAATATTTATCCCGTTGTTTGGATCGGCGAATAACCGAGTCTATAGATAAGCGGGGAACTGTCAAAATTATACAGTTTCATTTGTCAGTATACTTCTAGCGATACTACAATCTTGATGTATTTGAGCTTTCAGTAAATCTAGAGAAGGAAATTTTTGTTCAGGTCGTAAAAACTCTATCAAATTTACAGTTATAGTTTGACCATATAAATCTCCAGACCAATCTAATAAGTGAACTTCCACAGTTGGGTGTAAACCATTTAATGTAGGACGACAACCAATATTTAGGACTCCTAAGTAGGGGCGATCGCCAGAAAATATTTCTTGGGGTTGCTTTTGGCCAGAAATATAGACTTCCACAGCATAAACCCCAAAATGAGGTAAAACTTTTTCTGGTGGTAACTGAAGATTTGCTGTAGGAAATCCTAATGTTCTACCTAATTGTTGTCCTTGGACTACTTTACCAACTAAACTGTAGGGGCGACCTAATAAACGATTTGATTTCTTTAGGTCTCCTTCTTCTAAAGCTTGGCGAATTATAGAACTGCTAATACGTTCTCCATTTTCACAAGTATATAGAGGTACAATTGTTACACCTATATTATAATTAGCAGCGATCACCTGTAAATCTTTTGCGTCTCCAGCCCTCTTGCGTCCAAAACGGAAATCCCATCCTACACTTACTCTAGATGCTTGTAACTTTTTTACCAGAATTTCTTCTACAAATTGAATAGGAGTTAAATCTGCCAATTCTTGATTAAATGGCAATAATACCACCTGCTCAACTCCGATATGTTGGAAAAGAGCTAATTTTTCTGCTATTGGAGCCAACAATTTTTTTGGTTTTCCACTAAAAAACTCTTGGGGATGAGGATTAAAAGTAACAACGGTGGAATAAATTTTTTGCCCTTGGCGATCGTCATTATTGCCCAATTCACTTTGGGAATGCCATGATGAGAGTTTTAACTCTTGATGCAACAATTGCAGCTTTTTACCTTCATCTACTTCTGTAGCTGTTGCCAATTCTGATGGGCAGACAGAAAGTAAGTTAGATATATTGTTTAAATTTAAAATCGGTTCAACTACTTGGCAATGTCCTCGATGTAAACCATCAAAGTTTCCCAAGGCAACTGTAGTTGGGGTTAGAGCCGTATCTAAAGAAGAAGTTATCCACACACCTTATATTTTATATTTTCATTTATTTAGTCATCATTTACCAGATTTAATCTGTTTTTTCTAAGTTTTTTGTTAGTTTACTAACAAAATTAAAATTAAGCAGAAATTTTAACTTCTTTTACATTATTTACTTCTGAATTCTTTTCTTGACCATTGCAAGGAGGTATTAATTGAATTGACAGACCTTCTCTTGCCATCAAACTATTAGGAAATTTCTCCGCCACTTGCTCTCCCACCTTATCTAAAAATTCGTCATTATGCAGCGGATCGTGGTGAAAAATTACCAATTTTTTGACTTGAGCGGCTTTAGCAATTTTTACAGCTTCCTGCCAAGTTGAATGGCCCCAGCCTATTTTACTAGATTTTTCCGAGTAATATTCTTCATCTGTATAAGTCGCGTCATAGATCAACACATCTGCTTGACGGGCCAAAAATAAAACATTTTCGTCAAGGCGATCTGGGAAATGTTCTGTATCAGAAACATAAGCAGCAGAATGCCCATGCCAATTTACACGATATCCTATTGCTTCTCCTGGATGATTAAGCAGAGCATTTTCTACAAGTACGTCATCAATCGTAATTGACTTACCTACTTCCAGATCAAAAAATTTGAGTTCTGCTCCCATAATTTGCAGAGGTACTGGAAAATTAGGGTTGAGCATTTGGTCATTAAGTCTTTGTTGAATAGTAGCTCCATTAGGAGCAATTGGCCCATATATCCGGAAACGGTTACTTTTAACAAAGGCAGGTACAAAAAAGGGAAAACCTTGAATGTGGTCCCAGTGGGAGTGAGTGAAAAACATATGGGCCTCTATTGGCATTTGAGACAGAAGAGATTGACCTAGAACTCGGAGGCCAGTACCACCGTCAAATATGAGGCGATGTCCACCAACTCGCATTTCTAAACAAGGTGTGTTGCCTCCATATCTTACTGTTTCTGTGCCTGGGCAAGCAATACTGCCTCTTACGCCCCAAAATTGAATTGTGAATTGATTTTGTTTAACCGACATGAGTTTTATCGCAGAATTTCTTCAGTGAGTCCATCGAGGAGATTACTTATGAGTCAAATTTTTGCCACTAAATGGCTGTGCCCTAAGAATAAATATGTATACTTCAATAGTATTTTAACTTTTATCTTCGATAATTTACTATCAGTAAATTTGAGGCAGTAAGTATATTGGTGAGAATTGGGTCAGTTTGGCAATGGTGGACATATCCGGCTATTCTCGACAATTGACATCTTTTTTTTATCGATCATTATGATGTGGAATAGTTAGATTAAGAATCGGGGCATTAATATTAGTTTTAAACTGATAAATGCGTCAAATAAAGCATGAGTGATGTCTAAATTATAAAGAAGCTAAAATTAAGTTATATAAAGATTTTACAATTTTTTTGAGAGATAAGGAATAGTCAACCTTAATTGTTGTAGACAGCTATGAAACACAAACTTTTTTAGATTCTCTAGTTGTACAACCTTCTACAGCGGGAGCTATAAAACAAGACTTAAAAAATAGTCAAAGATTTTGCATCTGTATAGCTGAATCAAAAGTCTTAGAAACCACACTAAAAAGGAAACAGATTAAATCACTGTTATTCCCACACTTGGAAGTTCCGTTGGTAGAGGAAAAAGCTACAGATGAAAGGCAAGTGGCTGGTTCATCGCTATATAAGAAAGCAGACTCTCTAAGAAAGACTGTAATATATGTAGCAAAATTATTTCAAGGTTTAAATATCAGTGACTTCGAGCGGATTGTTTGTCTGTTATTAAGGGAAGAAACAACTTTAATAGCGACAGAAAATCAAAAATAAGTGACTGATAGAAGCGGGAATTAATCTAAAGGTCAAACAAAAAAATTATTGCGTGATGTTTGGGAAGAAGATGCTGAACAAATATTACAAGACTGCTTTGTAGAACTTTCTCTTAATGAATACTCCTCTAGAGTAATTGATTTTTCATTACCTCATTTACGAAGTGAGTTGAAACAATATTTTGAAGAGAAAAAATTTATAAAATATAGGAAAAAGTTCCGAAAACTTATAGAACTAAACTTATCATTTGATACCTCTCCTCAAGTTGCAAAGGCTTTAAAAGATTTATCAGTCGCTATGATGCTTTTTCAACCAGGAGTTGAGACTTGGGTAGATTGGTTAGTACAAATTTTTTTAGAAGCTTTAGAGTTTAAAACTGATGGAAAGAGTAAAGATTTAAAGTATATTTACTATTGCATTGTAGGTTTACTCCGTGAGACTTTAAATTATACTGAATTAGAGCATATTTTAGAAGCTTTTTTGGTGTTGCTGATTTTGGGTATGATTTGTATTTTTTGATAATTGCTGAACTATTAAATAACAACTATTTCAGATTGTTCAATTTTTATTTTCATACCTTGATTCAGCAACGCCGCTTTTTTAAATAGATTAATTGATGAAAAACGCCATGATGCTGTTGTGGTATTGTTGACTCTTTGCTACAGGCAATCAATGATGTAACTGAAAACTATAAAAAGATAACGAATAAAGAATACCGTGAATTTATACTTGATTATTGGAGATTTTTATCTAATTTGAAATAATAATCTTACAAATAGTTCGGGTTTGCTTATGGAAAGTCTTTTTGTTGAGGTAGGAGAAAAGGGAATAACAGAATTATCCGTTTCTCCTGACTCCTGACTCCTGACTCCTACCCTCCACAAAAATAGTTATTCAGCAAGCCCTAATTATAGTTCTCTCACAGATTACCAAGTCACTTGATCGCTTAATTTATCTAAAATTTTAGGTCCAATTCCAGATACTTTATCCAGGTCTGCTAAAGATGTAAAGGGTTGATTTTTTCTTGTTTGAATAATCCGTTCTGCTAATTTAGGTCCGACACCTGGCAGTGTTTCTAATTCTTTAGCTGTGGCAGTATTTAGATTAACTTTCTTGTTAGTATTTATTACTAAAGTTTCAGTTTCTGTTAATCGATCACCACACTCTTTTTGCTGTTTCTCAATTTTTTTCGTCAACCAGGATGGTATACCCATAGTTGCTGTTTGATAAAGTCTTTGAAATTCACGGTCAAAATGAGCTGCTACTGTGGAATTTTCTATTACTAATAAAGTTTCATCGTTGCTCTGATTAGCTGCTTTCGTCCAATTCTGAGAACCAGTAATTACAATCGAATTATCAATAATTCCAAATTTGTGATGGAGGCGATCGCCAGGAGGTAAGTTAGGTACACCTACTGTAGATATAGGTTTTTCCCAAGTCCGATTATCAGTTTCATATTTACATTTATTTGCCAAAGCAATTCCCATCATATCTAATCCTTCACTATAGTAACGATAGGCAAAACTAGGGTCAATTAAACCTTCAATTAATACTCCTTGTAAGGATTTATTTTCCAGGGTATTAACTAATGGCTGTGATGAAAATACAAAGAGAGATAAATTAATAGATGTTTGTGCTTTTTCTAATGTTTGACTTATTAAACCATTTACACTTTTTTGCCAAGATTGACTACTAGAAATAGGAGAAAATTGTACTGCAACTTTTGTATCACCAACTAATACTTGTCTTGTATTTCTAAATGGTTTTTTCACACCAAATTTACTATCTAGTTTACCTCCCGGACCATCTCCCCATAAGATATTAAATTCTTCTGTGAATAGTTCAGCTAATTCCAAACTTTCTATTTTTAAAAGATTATTAGCATTTCCTCGACTCAGGGGTTCTGAAAAATCTCCATGAATACCACTGGTAGTAAAATTAGCCGACGTGACAATAATACTTTCACCATCCACAACTAGAAATTTGTGGTGCATCAGACCGCTACCCTTAGAACCATCAGCAGTATCATCAATCAAGGGAACTCCTGCATTACTTAAAATTATTAGAGCATCCCTACGGTTAATTTCATCTTGACTAATCTCCCCATCCATGTTAATGTCAGCAAGCTGAATAAACTCATTGTAGCGATCGCGCTCCCGTTCAGGCAGTCGATCAACCTCAGATGGACTTAAACTTCCCCAGGGACGATTGTAGGTATTTTCAATAATAACTCGCACTTTGACCCCAGCTTGATATTTTTCGGCCAAAGCTTGAGCGATCGCTGGTAAACGTAACTCTTGAACCGCCACATCTACACTAGAAGTAGCATCAGCAATAGTATTAACAATTATTTCTTCAAGATTATCTCCTAGTCGTGTTTGCTGACGTAGCGTTTCAGTATAGCTTGAAGCTTGAGATTGATTAAAGTAAGATTCAATTAAAGGATCTTGTGGCAATGGGGATAAAGGAGCAACTAACTTCTGAGTTTTATTCAGACAAGCAGTTAGGATAAAAGCCAATAGTACAATATAGCCCAAGCGTAAAAATAACACTGATATTACCTATTCTTGATCTAAAAAAATTGGTAGTTAGTAAACCTAGAGCAATTTAGTTATAGTAGCCACCAGAGCAGTGAGAATATTCTTGCACCTCTCAAATTTAGTTTGTGCTAGAAATTTGACTTCTGACTTAAACTATTATAGTCTTCCTGACAAAATACAATCTATAAAGTGACAGTGTTGATTGTAGCTTAATAACTATTTATCAATCCTAATTCTACTGAAATTTGAGCAAGAATGAGTTTGAGGATTGTGTCATAATGGCTAATAATTTAGAGTTATAGTTAACTTAAATATTCCTCTCTGTATAGATGTTTTCTGTATTGTCCATTTGCTATGCTATTGGGAAGTAAGAATGATAGCCAAAACTGAGAGAACCTAGTGACAATTAACTTTGCTGTTTTATGCCGAAAAGAAAAAGGACTTTTCCGTGTGGCCATAAAGGATATGGGAGAAAATGCCATCGCTGTGAACAAGAGCAAATGGTACAGCAAAGAGTTGACGAAGAAATAGCGGAAAAACGAGAAAGAAAGTTAGAGTGGGAAGCTTCCTTTGATGGTGATTTGATAGACTTGAAGGGTCTACCAGACTATGTAGTGGTTAAAGCTAGAACAATCATTTCTGGATTAAATAATAGTCAAAGCTATCGAGAATTTGGAGGTAAACGACTCCGCCACAATCGTTTTATTGTGAGTATACCTGTTACTCGTAACTATAGAATGATTTGTCAAGATTATGGGAGTTTTGTTGTGCCACAGAAAGTTATGTCCCATGAAGATTATAATGTTTGTAAACCTAAGTAGTTAGTGCCACTATAGATAAGTAAAAAGGTAAAATATAAAGAGTAAAAGTATTGATTGGTAAGGATTTGAGTATTTTGTAGCTGATTGAATTGTTCGGAATTGAAAAGTCAAATTTTAGAAGTATCAGAGAATATTTGAGAAGCTTAAAGTATATATAGCATTTACATTTATTGAGCAATTCAATGCTCAGAGGTAACAGGGAATACTAGAAGGTAATCACAGAGTTTTTATGGCAGAGAAAAATTAAAATCTAGTTTCATAACTTATATGGAAATCCTATATAGTAAAAATATTTAACTAGACATAAATAATTAAATAAAAATTAGTAATTTTGGCAATTATTAAGCTACAATAAATCTTCATAAAAAACGATAAAATTATGCAATAAGAGCCACTCAGTCAGAATAGGAAAAGTTGGAATAATTAAGTTTTATCTGAGCAAAATTCAAAAATTGTTCTAGAATTATTGCCTGATTAAAATTTAATTTTTGGAGATATTTAAAACTCAAAATTAAAAATGATCAGTATTCTCTGGATGTCTTAAAACTTTTGAATATTAAGTTATGAAATATTTCTTCTGAGATATTCAGTTAAACTATTTTTCCCTAATTCTTAGCTCACATAAGCTAACACTTTTTTAAGTATATTTCGACAAAATTAGCATAAGAAAACAAACGGACAAAAATGATGCAAATTTATCTAGACTATAGTGCCACAACACCAACAAGGCCAGAAGCGATCGCTCTTATGCAGCAAGTTTTTACCCAACAATGGGGTAATCCATCTAGCTTACATACATGGGGCAAAAGATCGGCAACATTAGTGGAAAGGGCAAGAATAAAAGTAGCGAATCTTATTAATACAGTGCCAGAATCAATTATTTTTACTTCTGGAGGAACTGAAGCTGATAATATGGCAATAATGGGTATAGCACGTTGCTATGGAAAACCTCAACATATAATTATTTCTAGTGTGGAACATTCTGCTATTTCAGAACCAGCAAGAATGTTAGAAAATTGGGGTTGGCAAGTGACAAGACTACCTGTCGATCAACAAGGAAGGGTAGATCCTCAACAACTACAAGCTGCATTACAATCGAATACAGTTTTAGTTTCCATAATTTATGGCCAAAGTGAAGTTGGCACTCTCCAACCTATTACAGAATTGGGTAATATTTGTCGTTCTCATGGGGTTTTGTTTCATACTGATGCAGTTCAGGTGGCTGGGCGTTTACCAGTAGATGTACAAACACTGCCAGTAGATTTGTTGTCTTTATCTAGCCATAAAATTTATGGTCCTCAAGGTGCAGGGGCGCTTTATATACGAAAGGGTGTAGAGTTAGTCCCTTTATTGGGTGGTGGAGGCCAAGAGATGAAATTACGTTCTGGTACTCAAGCAGTGGCAGCGATCGCTGGTTTTGGTGTAGCGGCAGAATTAGCGAATGAAGAGATAGCTACAGAAACATCAAGGTTGAGTAGTTTACGCGATCGCTTATTTGCACATATGGCAGATAACCCTTATGTCATTTGTACTGGCGATCGATTCTATAGATTACCTCATCATGTTAGTTTTTGTATTGTGCCTGCTGAAGGTGAAACAGATGATAAAGTTACTGGTAAAACTCTAGTGCGACAATTGAACTTAGCTGGAATTGGTATTAGTGCAGGTTCAGCTTGTCATAGTGGCAAAATAGCTCCGAGTCCGATATTACTGGCAATGGGATATACCGAAGATGCTGCTATTAGGGGTATTCGTTTAACATTGGGACGAGAAACAACGGAAGCTGATATTGATTGGACGGCGATGGTACTGAAGCAAATTTTAGCAAGACTTATACCTAATACTAATTCTCAAAAGTTTGACTATGTATCTTTGTGATGGAGTCATTTCAGTTATCAGTATCTTTTGCTTCAGCTAGAGGCTCGAAATACAGAATCTTCTTTTTTTTTATCCTGTTATATGTAGGACTTACGCAAAGAAACCGGGTTTTTACGATAAATCCTTGTTTTTAACAATTAACATTGAGGAAAAAACCCGGTTTCTGGGTTCCCATGGCTTTAGTCCTGATATAGAATCAGATTGAATAGTTGTCCGAAGCGACGATAGGAAGCAATCTCCCAAAACTCTTGAGATTGCTATCCGTTCCGGAATGCTCCGCAAACCTTCTACTCCCTTCCAGTCGCAATGACTTAAGTAGGGTTTTATAGCGCTACGCGAAGCGTGAATAGGGAATAGGGAATAGGGAATAGTAGACTAATAAAGGGTTTTAGGATTTAGAAATGTCAAACACCTTAATGCGTAGCGCTATATGATATAAATCTGAAATTACGCACCAGACCACATATATAGCGCTCAAAACTATAGTGCTATAGTTTATAAACTCCATATATACTACCTTTGCGTAAGTTCTGTAGATATTAAAATGTCTCAAACCTCCTACCTATAACAAAAGGTACTGATAACTGATAACTGATAACTGAATTCCCTACTCCCTATTTTCAGGAAATTATAAAAATATTATATAATTTGAGTTTTAATTTTCAACAGGAACTAAGATCGACACAGAAGATTTACTAATGAGTTGTAGTCTCAAATTTAGGAGTAGATAAATTGAAAAGTCAACAACAAAGTTTACAAACATTAATATTAGCAACAGCGTTATCTGTAATATTGCTAATTGGCTTTAATTCGTTTGTAATTATTAATCCTGGTCAAGCTGGTGTTCTGAGTATTTTAGGTAAAGCTAGAGATGGAGCTTTGCTAGAAGGAATTCACTTTAAACCTCCTCTTGTTTCTGAGGTTGATATATATGATGTGACTGTGCAAAAGTTTGAAGTGCCTGGTCAAAGTTCCACAAAAGATTTACAACAATTATCTGCTAGTTTTGCTATTAACTTTCGCTTAGATCCAGTGCGGATAGTAAAAATTAGAAGAGAACAAGGCACTCTACAAAATTTGGTTGCTAAAGTAATTGCACCACAAACTCAAGAATCTTTTAAAATTGCTGCGGCTAGAAGAACTGTTGAAGAAGCTATTACAAAAAGGGTAGAATTAAAATCAGACTTTGATAATGCTTTAGGTTCTCGCTTGGAGAAATATGGAATCATTGTGTTAGATACTAGCGTGATTGATTTAACGTTTTCTCCTGAATTTGCTAGGGCAGTTGAAGATAAACAAATTGCGGAACAAAGAGCGCAAAGAGCAGTGTATATTGCTGAGGAAGCAGAACAAGAAGCTGAAGCAGAAATTAATCGTGCTAAGGGTAAGGCAGAAGCTCAAAAACTATTAGCTGAAACATTAAAAGCACAAGGTGGTGAGTTAGTGTTACAAAAAGAAGCTATAGAAGCTTGGAAAAAAGGTGGTTCTCAAATGCCTAAAGTTTTAATTCTTGGTAGTGAAAAGTCTCAGAACGTTCCTTTTATTTTTAATCTCAGTAATATGGATGAAAATGAATAGTTAAAGTTCAGGAAGAAGGAAGAAGGAAGTATAAGAGAGTATTCAGTTGGGAATTGAATTTGAGCTGAATACTCTCAAATTTTATGATAGACCTTTCCGAAAATTAATCTCAAACTTTGACAATTCCTAGGCTAAAATAATGGCGAACTTCACCTCAACCAAACCTACAAATATGATTAAATTTAATCATATCCCTATTTTTGTTGGATTTTCCAATCAAGCCATTTTTTAATAACATCAATAATTAAATTTTGTGCCTCAGACAATGACATTGGATTTTTTGGAGGTTCTTTTGTACTGATACCATGTCTTGCTTCATAACCAATTGCATCTGGATGATTGGCAGTTCGTGTAAAATTACAAACTTTTTTCTTTGTTACCCATCCGTCATCTGTTATTTTACTGCCTACTTCACCTTGAATAATTTCATAAATTTTAAATAGATTTATAAAATTATGTTCGTATGAAGTTAACAAATGAATAACTTTTTTCACTTGCTCATCTTCCTTTGTAAGTAACAACAAATCTTTAACATGATACTCAAAAGGTAAATACTGACCTTTGCCTTGAATTTCTACATCAATTAGAAGTCTAATTGGATCTACAATATTGCAGTGAGCTTTAAGATTGTGTTCACAAGTTTGTTTTCCAGTTTCATCAATTTCACAAACAACATCAGGTTGAAGAATAGGAAATCCTGAAAAATAAAGCATGGCAAGACCACTTATATTCTCTAGATTATCTTGACCCCACTTGTATACTTGTTCCAAACTGTTCATTAATTCAAAACTTGAATGAACTAAATAATAACGACCATCTTCTTCTATTAAACTATACTCATTACATGAACTAAGAAATTTAGATAAATCTAAAAATTGAAATCCTGTAATTCTCAATAAAATTCTATATTTCATAAATTAATGTATCCTACTAAACAGAAAATCATTCACTTGTAAGTTGAGTTAAGTGACAGGGCAACCCAGCAAAAATTTAGATATAGCTTTTACTTTTTTCTTGAGTTTGATTACTTCAATCCTATCTAGAAAGTATACTATTAATTCTAACTTCTGACTTCAATAAAATGTTGGGTTTCGTCACCTCAACCCAACCTACAAAATATCTTACTTTTGAATTTTGAATTTTAACTTCCATATTTTGTTGGGTTTCGTCACCTCAACCCAACCTACAAATACTAACTTCAATAAAGCGTATCCCTTTGTTGATAATTTCTCCCCAAATCTCTAATAGCTTCCTGCAAATTTTCCACTTCCATACAAGTACCTCCCAAAGCACCTGCCATTGTTGTAATATGTTCTTCCATTAATGTACCACCAATATCATTACAACCCCACTTTAATGCCTCCTTTGCTCCATCCAAACCAAGTTTTACCCAACTTGGTTGATGATTAATAATCCAATTTCCTAAGAAGATTCTCGACACTGCTGTTAACAATAAAACATCCAACAAAATAGGTTGGTCGCGCCCTACCTTCCGACGCAAAGCAGCAGGTGCTTCTTGTCCGACAAATGGTAATAAAATAAACTCGGTTATTTTTGCAGGATAATCTTTTTCAATAGCAGTTTGTTGGAGCGATCGCAATCTCTCTAAATGTAAAATCTGCTGTTGGGGTGTTTCAATTTGACCGCACAACATCGTACTTGTAGTTGGCATTCCCAAGCGATGCGCCGTACCTACTATTTCTAACCAAGTCGCTGTATCAATTTTTTCCGGGCAAATAATTCGCCTGACTGCATCATCCAAAACTTCGGCAGCAGTACCTGGCATCGATCCGACACCCGCATCCCGCAAAGCAGCAATTACATATTCATAACTGACACCATCCTCCCTAGCAATAAACTGTACTTCCTGGGGAGAAAAAGCGTGTAAGTGCAAATGGGGAAATTCGTTTTTAATCTCTTTTACCAGTTGTAAATAATAAGGTAAAGATTTTCCGGCAACTTTAGCTTGAAGATTTAATCCTCCCTGCATACAAATTTCTGTTGCTCCACGTTGCACCGCATCATTAGCTTTTTCTAAAATTTGCTCGATATCTAACCAAAATGCACCCGCATCCCTCTCATTGCGGCGAAATGCACAAAAACTACAATGTTGTTCGCAGATATTGGTGAAATTTATATTACGGTTGACAACGTAAGTTACTGTATCGCCTACTTGTTGTTGTCGGAGTTGGTTTGCTGTTTTTTGGATAGCAGTTATTTCTGGTGGAAGTTGAGTTAAGGTAAGTTTGCCGAAATTAGGTTGAGTAGTTGGAGATAACAATAAAAGTGCCTCTGTTGGAGATAGGTTTTCACCTTCGAGAGCGCGATTTAAAATTCTCTCCAGGTTTGTCTCTAGGTTTTGGTTTGTCAAGTTTAAAGTAATCATGTTTATCTGGTTAAAGGTGAGACTGAGAACATTTATAGCACTTTTCATTTAAGCAAACCATAGTATTAGGAGGTCTACACCAAAATTTTTGGTAGTTTGCTGTTGGCTTACAGCGCTTTTCAGTTGAGTAAACCACAAAACTGTTGTAGGAGTCAGGAGTCAGGAGTCAGGAGTCAGGAGGCAAAGGCTAGTTTCAAAGCTCTACATCCTCAAGTTGCAACCTAATACAAGTCTTCGATTATGCCC
>JBCDJM010000051.1:0-31328 GCA_038747755.1 Cyanobacteria bacterium P01_H01_bin.35 | reverse complement strand
GTTAATTTATTTTATGAAGCACCCGGAGATGAATGGTGAAATTTTCCGACTATTGCGCATAGAGTAATAGTTAATTCATTTTATGAAGCACCCGGAGATGAATGGTGAAATTTTCCGACTATTGCGCATAGAGTAATAGTTAATTCATTTTATCAAGCACCCGGTTATGGGAGATGAATAATGAAGAAGCGTTGCGGATGCAACATCGCTATTTGTTCCTAAACATTCAATGTCTGATATTTCCTATTCTGTTCTAGCAAGTTTTGAGCCTAATAATTGCATAATATCAGCGAGATTAACTGCTAAGGTATTGTTATTGAGTTGGCGATCGCTTATTGTGATTCCACGCATATTTCCTCCTTGGGTTCTAGTCGGGTTGTTCTAAGAGCTGATTTATAAAGTAAATATTAAGGCGCTGAATTACTTGCTATATTTAGGTTTTAGGATTTATTTTCAAGTAAGTTCATAATTGCTAAAAGCTAGGTAATATAAGACTTTTAGCGAAGTTTACAAATCAGCTCTAAGGGTTCGGCAGCACCTCTGACAAAGCCAGAAATAGTACCTAAATTTGTAAGACAATCCTTACTACGGAATAAATAATCGACCTGCTCCCATATAATATTCAATATCAATTACAATTTCCACCAGCTTTTCAATACAAGATTCTCTGTAACCATACTCGCTGACTCGATCTGGATTGGCGATAGTAATAATGGGGAAAGAGGTAGATGTATTTTCTTGGCGCATTACTCGTTCGAGGGAATCTTCACCCTGAGCATTGCGGTTTGCTGTCAGCAAAAGCATTCGATTAATTTGAGCAAATTCCCAAACAACTCGGTCATTGCTATTTGCTGCCAATCCAATCTCTCTAAATGTAACTAATCGAAGGTCAATAAGGTCTAACCATCCTCCATTAACAAGACTTCCAGAAAGGAAGATAGCTTCTCGGTTTAAATTGTAGTCAACCAAAATAATCATTTTTTCCTGGCTTGACGCTTGGTTTTCCTTTCTATCAGTTTAACTCGCACTGCTTCATATCCTGGATGGGGAGGACTGGCCGCAATTTTTGCCAAGCGATCGCGATTTCGTTCTTCCCAATATGCTCGAATTTCTTCTGCCATCCTCAAAACTTCCTGATACTCTGCCTCCACTTCTAGTTGATGGTTTTTAATATAAGAAAGAACACCATGGAGTTCCTCCTCAGTAAGGTCGAAAGCATCGCGAATGTATTTGGGTGGATACTCAGCTTTGAGATAATCCATAATGTCATAGAGAGTAATACGAGTACCTGAAATCGTCAGACCTCTTTCAGTACGGATAATAATTGCTTCTTTGTTAGGTTGATTTATCATATTCCTTGTTGGCGTGAAAAATTTCAGCAGTCTTGTTTCCATTGTACTTTATATTTTGTTGGCGATTTATTGTGATTCTACCCATATTTCCTCCTCTATCAATAGGATTACACGAAACGGTAGGGACGTTCCATGGAACGTCCCTACAGATTTATTGTTTTTGGGAGTGGGGTAACTGGGAAGTCGCCCCGTTTTAATATCCCAAGGAAACCTTTATCCACGAACGGCGCGGATTAGTTTTGCTGCCGAGTGGGCGATCGTACCAATAACGATGGAAGTGGCGATGGCACCACCAACGACTAAACCAACGTCTTGATTTGCCATTGCCAAGTCGGCAACTTTATCTATTACATCAATAGGTCTAGTTTCCTGTATTTCGATACAAGTTGTTTTTTCTTGGTTTTCTAGAAAATTATTTTCCATGATTATCCTCCAGTATTAAGAGTAAAGTTGCTTAGGAATGAAGAGAAAATATGATCCACAAATATTGGCTAGGAGTATCGCACTGAGATACTCCTGCGGAGGAAATATGGAAGTTAATAAATCCTCATTCCTTAATTTCTACTCTAGCTAACACTGAAGAAAAAAAAAGTCCAACTTCGCCTCAATTTAGTTAACAATTAGTGAGACAAAATTGGAAATGCTAAACTTATTTACGTTGAATTACCCCTAAAATGCTGTTGCTGTAGTATTAAAAGTCAATAGTAGTAGTAGTAGCTTGACTAAAATACTCAAATCATGGAACTAAACCATTTTGTTGTTGCCAATTTCGTAGACTTAGGCTACACTGTTTATATTATGTCTTAACTATCTTTAGAGAACAAGGAAAGTGAGGTGATTTTATAATTGCGAGCGATAGCACTGGCGAAGCAGTCGGTCATAAAAGCAGTTGAAAATTTCCAAAGCTCCTTTACAATGTATAAGTGCCTTTGGTTCATTGTTCATTACTTTATTGTTCATGGTTCGCTCTTTATTTTGTTTCATGAGTATATCATAGGAAAGTCGAGTGTAATTTTACAAGGGCAAAAATGTGTTAATTTTGGTTCAATTTAGCCTAATAATTATGACCTTTTTATAAACTAATAATGACCAAACAGTTTTTAGCTAAGTGTGCTAAAACAAAGGGAAGTAGCAGTAGTAGTTTGGAACTAAAATAAACTTTGAAATTATGGGAAGAAAAATAAGTTCAATGGTGTGTTAGCGAAGCGTAACGCACCGAAAATTAACATTCTAGATGGTGCGTTACATTTCATTAACGCACCCTACAAAAGCTCCTAACTTTTGACTTTTGACTTTTGACTTTTGAATTCTAAGAGTCGATATTGCACTTCTAAATAAACCAACAAAGCATTAATATCCGCTGGATTTACTCCCCCAATCCTAGATGCTTGCCCAATTGTTAAAGGCTGAACTTTGGATAATTTTTCCCGCGCCTCCATCGACAAAGTATCAATAGCAAAATAATCTAAATTAGCTGGCAATTTTCGATTTTCTTGCCGACTAATTTGGTCGATTTGATTTTGTTGTCTTTGCAAATAACCGGAATATTTAATATCAATTTCGGCTCCTTCTTTTTCCACTAATTTCAAATCTAAATTCCCCAAATTATACTTTTCTAAATCTACATAATGGAAACCAGGTCGGCGCAACAAATCTGCTAAAGTAATCGAACCTTTAATTTTTGTCTGAGTATCGGCAACAATATTAATAGCTACCTCTTCTAATTCTTTAATTCGAGTAGATTTTAACCGACCTTTTTCAGCATTAATATTAGTTTGCTTCCTCTCAAATAACTCCCACCGACGGTTATCAATTAAACCAATTTCTCGACCTAAAGGTGTTAGTCTTTGGTCGGCATTATCAGACCGTAAAATCAAACGATATTCCGAACGACTGGTCAACATTCGATAGGGTTCGCGCAAGTCTTTTGTACATAGATCGTCAATCAAAGTACCAATATAACTTTGTTCTCTGGGGAAAATAATCATGTCTTGATTGTTAACAAATTTAACCGCATTTATTCCCGCCACCAAACCTTGAGCTGCTGCTTCCTCATATCCTGTCGTACCATTAATTTGACCAGCACAAAATAAACCCTCAATTTTTTTAGTCATCAACGTCGGATAACATTGAGTTGCAGGCAAAAAATCATATTCCACGGCATAAGCAGGCCGCAACATCACACAATTTTCCAAACCAGGCAAACTGCGCAACATTTGTAATTGCAATTTCTCTGGCAAACCAGTAGAAAACCCCTGAATATAAAGTTCGGGAATATCGCGACCTTCCGGTTCAATAAATATTTGATGACTACTTTTATCAGCAAACCGGACAATTTTATCCTCAATACTCGGACAATAGCGCGGACCTTTCGCATCCACCCACCCACCGTAAACAGGAGATAAATGTAAGTTATCGCGAATTAATTTGTGAGTTTCTGGAGTGGTGCGCGTGAGATAACAACACATCTGTTCCCGCTCCACCCAAACTTCCGGATCGAAACTAAACCAACGCACCTTTTCATCCCCTGGTTGCTTTTCCAGATCGGTGTAGTCAACGGAACGTTTATCAACCCTGGCGGGAGTACCCGTTTTCAGTCGTCCGGTTTCAAAACCAAGTTTATTCAGGGTTTCAGTCAAACCGATAGCGGGAAATTCTCCGGCACGTCCGGCAGGCATAGATTTATTGCCTACCCAAATGACTCCACCGAGGAAAGTTCCCGTAGTCAGGATGACAGCTTTACATTTGAAAGCGACACCGAAGTAAGTTTCTACTCCAATAATTTCGTCGTTGTCTCCCAAAACTAAATCTATCACCATGCTTTCCCGAACTCGCAGGTTTTCTTGGTTTTCGACGATGTTACGCATAACAGTCGCGTATTCCCGTTTGTCAGTTTGAGCGCGTAACGCCCAAACAGCAGGTCCGCGAGAAGAATTGAGAATGCGTTTTTGCAGGTAGGTGCGGTCTGCCATTTTGCCAATTTCTCCACCCAAAGCATCCACCTCGTGGGTAAGTTGAGATTTTGCGGGTCCGCCAACAGCGGGGTTGCAAGGTTGCCAGGCAATTTTATCGAGGTTGAGAGTGAGTAGGAGCGTGTGGCAACCGAGGCGTGCGGTGGCAAGGGCGGCTTCGCAACCAGAGTGTCCGGCGCCTACTACGATGATGTCGTATTCTTCTTGGAAATCGAAAGTTTTAGTCATGGTAAATATTTGAGCTAGAAAGACATATAACTGATTGTAGCGACTAATATAGAAAGTTTGGATTTTTGCAGACTATAGTCTGAAGACCAAATTTCCTCAGAATTTTAAAATAATTTCTAAACATATTTTCAGCTAAAAGTGGATTTAGCAACAGCATTTGGAATGGTGTTAAAACAAAAGCGGGAAGCTTTGAAGTTAAGTCAAGAAGAGCTTAGTTTTGAAGCTGGTTTACATCGGACTTATATTAGTCTTTTGGAGCGAGGTTTAAAGTCACCAACTATAGATGTAATTTTTCGGCTATCTAGTGCTTTAAATATTCTTCCTTCTCATTTTATTGCAGAAGTTGAAAAGCTGATTAATACTACTTCAAGCTAGTAAAAAAAAATGAAAATCCAGAAAATGGAGACTCTATTAACTTCTCCAGAAGTTGAGACTAATAGTATCTATTTACAAGCTCGTCACGACCTTGAAGAAGCTATAAAACAAGTTGAATGGCCTGAAGGAAATGGAAAATTTACTATCTATCCAGAAAGTGGTAAAAAAAGAGGAGAAGGAAACGGTGTTAAACCAATAAAAGTAAAATTTATCGAATATTTAGAAGCTAAAGGTTGGAGAAAAGAACTGTCTATAAGTGATAACTTAGGAAATGTAGATGCTGTGTTTAATAGAGCAGGCAAAATAATAGCTGTGGAGTGGGAAACAGGAAATATTTCCTCAAGTCATCGCTCTATTAATAAAATGGCATTTGCTATTCAAAGACAAGATATTTTAGCTGGATTTTTAATAGTTCCTTGTCGGACTTTAGCAAAATATCTGACTGATAGAATTGGTAATTTTGAAGAATTGGAACCATACTTTGATTTTTGGCGAAACTGTACAGTTTGCTATCCAGGTATTTTGATAATTATTGGCATAGAATATGATGATACAAGTTATGATGTACCTAAAATTCCTAAAGGTACATCTGGAAGAGCAAAAAATTAACCTTCAACATAATCATTATTTTGATGATAATCTAAATTTCCTTCACTTAACCTCTCAATAATTACATCACAATTTTGGATTTCTACACCAATCCAATTCCGATTATTTGCTTCACAAACTGCATAAGTTGTACCACTTCCACCAAACGGATCGATAATTAAATCTCCTGGTAAACTAGACATGAAAATAACTCTGTCTAACAACTTAGTTGAAAGTTGATTAGTTTGTCGCTTTTTACTTTTGAATTTCCAATGACGTACAGGAGGAATGTCATTCCAAACATCGGTTAAATTAACACCTAAAGGATTCATTGCTTGACGATGACCACCATAATCTTTGATTTCTTTGCCACAATGACGACAAGTTTCTATAGGAGTTCTAATTTTTCTAAATACTTTTGGTTTACCTTTAGAATAATATAAAAGACTATAGTGACTGGGATAAAGTCTGCCAGATATTGGCATTCCAACTTTCAAATTAATAGTTATCCAATGGCGAAAAGTTAAACCACAATTCATTAGATGAGAGCCTAACAATATATTCCATTTAGGCAAGTTATAAATAAATAAACTACCACCAGGTTTAAGGATGCGAAAACATTCATTTATCCAAGCAAAACACCAGTTCAAATATTCACTATCTGCCAGAGAGTCATTAGATTTATTGCCATAATTTTTGCCTAGATTAAAAGGAGGGTCTGCAAAAATTACATCAGCAATTTCATCTTTGATATTCGGTAAAATTTTCAGGCAGTCTGCCTCAAATAAAATGCCTTGACTTGAATTAAAACATGGTTCAATTTCTCTGGAATTTTCAAAGTATTTTTCCCAGGAAAATTTACTTAGGTTATTTAAGTTTAAAGAAAGTTGTTTTGCCATTAATACCTATTAAAAAAAGGGTGGTTGTGCATAGTAATGGTAGAGGGAGTGTGGGGGATGTTGGAGATGTGGGGAGTGTGGGAAGTGTGGGAAGAAATTAAAAAATATATATTTTCACCATTAAAATGCAGGACTACCAAAAAAAGAATGGTATAAAACGGAGGATGTCTAAATTTATCTTTATAGCAGTTTTCATTAATATAGAGTACAGAGCTTTGGGTTTCAAGGAAGAAGGCTTTAGTTCTCTAGGAGAGAAGGAAGAAGTTTTGTAGTCTACCTTTGTGAAAAACACTATAAAAGGAGCTGATAGAATCAAAAAAGCTACCTATTTATATCATTTCTACCCTTTTTTTCTGCAATATTGATTCTAACTATTCCCTAAGCGATAAAATTATACCCGCTCTTCAGCAATTCTCAATAATTAATCACATCACCATTTAATTGTATTGCTAAAATAAAAAGCTTACTCTAAAAATTATTCTCTCAGAAGAAAGTGTTAGGTATTAGGTATGAAAAAAATTAATCTTTCCCTTACCGTCTTACTAATAAAAAGTGACGAACTACCCACTACCTAACACATAAGATAAAATCTGCCCCTAGAACTAAATTGCTTCCATATTACTTTCCCCAGTCCGAATGCGGACAATTTTATCTACCGGAGAAATGAAAATCTTACCATCGCCGATCTCTCCTGTACGGGAAGCAGCAATAATCTTATCAACAACCATATCCACCTGGTCATCCTCAACTACGATTTCAATCTTGAGCTTCTGCAAAAATTCAACCGTATATTCAGAACCCCGATATCTTTCAGTTTGCCCCTTCTGACGTCCAAACCCTCTGACTTCAGAAACAGTCATACCCACAATACCAGCATTAACAAGAGCAATTTTCACCTCGTCTAATTTAAAAGGCCGAATAATAGCTTCTACTTTTTTCAAGTTATTCACTCCTTACACTATAAGTTTTAAAAAGGCGGTCAGCAGTCAGCAATCAATAGTCAGTAGTCAGCAAGATTATTTTTTTTAAGTTTAGAAAGGAATTTAAAGCCCTCCTAAACAATCCTGCCTTTGGGGTTCTGGGAATTTTTACCTAGAACTGCGTTAACAGCTTGAGCGCAGTTCCTCCGTAGGAGGCTAGCTAAGTGCTAAAAGCTGATAGCTCGTTAAGTCTACTCCTTTATTAGGATGCCATCCTTTAATATCACCGCCAAGTGGGCCTTGTTTGTCAATAAATATACATTTATTCAGAAAGCTTTTTAATAGGCTCTCAAAATATTCAAAATACCAAAAAAATCATATCCAGAATCTTAAACTTTTCTAGAATTTATCTCAAAAAGACCTTTTATTACGTCACATTTTCAGATAAAATTATAGATTTAATTATAAATAATAGTATCTAGAGAGGAACTACCAGTGCAGTTACAAACTAAAGTAACTATCCAACGAGCCACCGGCGCCTTTGCACTAATGGATAGTCTTAAACGTCATGGAGTAAAACACATATTTGGCTATCCTGGCGGTGCAATTTTGCCAATTTACGACGAACTCTACCGGGTACAAGCTGCCGGGGACTTAGAACACATCTTAGTCAGACATGAACAAGGTGCTGCCCATGCCGCCGATGGGTATGCCCGTGCTACTGGTAAAGTAGGTGTATGTTTTGCCACATCAGGCCCAGGAGCAACAAACCTAGTAACAGGTATTGCTACTGCTCAGATGGACTCAATTCCCATGGTCATAGTTACAGGACAAGTAGGCCGACCAATGATTGGTACTGATGCCTTCCAAGAAACAGATATCTACGGTATTACCCTCCCCATAGTCAAACATTCTTATGTGGTTCGAGACCCAAGGGATATGGCCAGAATTGTTGCTGAAGCATTCCATATTGCTAGTACAGGTCGTCCAAGTCCAGTCTTGATTGACGTACCCAAGGATGTAGGATTGGAAGAATTTGATTACGAACCAGTTGAACCTGCTTCTATCAGACTACCTGGATATCGTCCTACTATTAAAGGTAATCCTCGTCAGATTAACCAAGCAGTTAATTTAATCCGAGAAGCACGTCGTCCTTTATTGTATATAGGTGGTGGTGCAATTTCTGCTGATGCTCATGCAGAAATTCAGGAATTAGCAGAACATTTTAATGTTCCTGCCACTACTACTTTGATGGGGAAAGGTGCTTTTAATGAACATCATCCCCTTTCAGTGGGAATGTTAGGAATGCATGGCACTGCTTATGCCAACTTTGCTGTGAGTGAATGTGACTTGTTAATTGCTGTTGGTTCCCGTTTTGATGACCGAGTAACAGGAAAGTTAGATGAATTTGCTTCTAATGCCAAGGTAATTCATATTGATATCGATCCGGCAGAAGTAGGTAAAAACCGGACTCCTGATGTTCCTATTGTGGGAGATGTGCGTCAAGTTTTGATCGATATGTTACGTCGTTGTCGGGAGACTGGTGAGCCAATTAATTCTAATCAAACACAAGCTTGGTTAGAACGGATTAATCGTTGGAAACAAGATTATCCATTAGTTGCTCCCCAACATCCAGATAGTATGTCACCCCAAGAGGTGATTAACGAAATTGGGAAAATGGCTCCAGATGCTTACTATACTACTGATGTTGGTCAGCACCAAATGTGGGCAGCTCAATTTCTGAAAAATGGTCCTCGGCAATGGATTTCTAGTGCAGGTTTGGGTACTATGGGTTATGGGATGCCTGCTGCTATGGGTGCGAAGGTGGCGCTGCCAAACCGACAGGTGATTTGTATTGCAGGTGATGCTAGTATTCAAATGAATATTCAGGAATTGGGTACTCTGGCGCATTATGGTATTAATGTTAAAACTGTGATTATTAATAATGGTTGGCAGGGTATGGTGCGTCAGTGGCAACAAGCATTTTTTGGCGAGCGTTATTCTTCTTCTAATATGGAGGTGGGAATGCCAGATTTTGTTAAGTTGGCTGAAGCTTATGGGGTGAAGGGGATGATGATTTCTGGTCGGGATGAGTTGAAAGAGGCGATCGCTGAAATGTTAGCTCACGACGGACCGGTGTTGATGGATGCTCGTGTGACTAAGGATGAAAATTGTTATCCAATGGTTGCTCCTGGTAAGAGTAATGCTCAAATGATTGGTTTGCCTATTCGGAAACAGCTTGAGCAAGCCGTGGAGTTAATTACTTGCAACAAGTGTGGATACAAGAGTGTTGCCAAAAGTAATTTCTGCCCTGAATGTGGTATTAAATTTTAATTAGGGTAAGGGTAGGAGTCAGGAGTGGTAGGGGCGATTTCCGTTCCGGAATACTTTCCTTCGGAATGCTCTGCAAACGTAAACGCGTAATTAGGAGCATGACAAACGGAAATCGCCCGTACAGGAGAAGTGGGTATTATAGAGGAGGCAGAAGGAAGAATAATCCTTTGATTTTCTGCCTCGCGCCTATCCAAAATGCTCACTTTTTCGGCTTCCCTAGCCGCTCTCTAATAAACAAGCCAGTAGGATTAGATTTATACTGGCTTTTCTGGCTTTTCAACTAAGCGCCTAGAATTTCGTTCTTCAAATACCAATAGCCTGAAAATAATACTCTCCGTATTACCAAGATAATCACAATCGTTCGGAAGTTATCTCGTGTGGAACAGCGAACAACGAAAAAATGAGTAAGGAGTCAGTATGATTCTGGTTTATTCATCATTAAACCGCTGTAATTCTGGCAAATGACCTTGGATATGAGGACACTTCAGAATTGCTACTGCCTGATCGAAGAAGTAAGTAAATTACTAGATTCTTATGCTGCTGCAATTGAACAACGTAGAGAATCTCTTTAGTAAAAAATCAGGAGTCAGAATGAATAGGAAAGAAGAAGTAAGTAAATTATTAGATTCATACATTGCTGCAATTGAACAATACAGAAACATTCTGAGTTCTTTCAGTTATTATTTTCTCTCCTGACTCCTTCTTCTATTCTCTTCCCTCCTGACTCCTGAATCCTGACTCCTACCCCTACAAAAAGACTTTTTCAGCAAACCCTAATTATAATTTTTCCTCACAACGTTGAGGTCGTGTTTGTAAATTAATTTTCAACAAATCCGCCACATCGCACTTCAAATTATCTGCCGTTCTTTTATTCGGTTCAATATAGCCAAAACCATCAGTAAAAAACTTTTTCTGATAGAAATAAATCCCTGCTATCCACTGTTTTTTAGCTTCCATATATTTAAGTGAATCGCCCAGAGACTCATCTTCTATGACCTCATAATACTGAAGTTTTATATCATTTTCTATAATTTTATTAATAGCTTGAATAATCTCTAAACGCACCTCTTCTTTTGTAACTGACGTAGAATTTTGAGCTAATATTTCTATTTCCAGTTCTCGGACAATTTCTTGAATTACCCTGCTAGTAGTGGGAAATTTTTCTAGTGCTTTTTCCATTTTTTCTGTGGAAATTTCACTCAGAGTATTTGTTTCCACATCAGTTAATATTTCTTCTGAGGAAAGCGGATCTTCTAGAGTTTCCCCTTCAGTAATATTTCCACTATTAAACTTACCTACCTGATATCCCAAAGCAAAAAATAAACCATGAGAAAGCATAACCATAACAGTTACTGCCACTGGTCGTCCGTACTTTTTAATTAATATAGTAATATAGTCAGAAAAAGCTAATTCCTTCTGAACAGTTAAACCAAAAATAATTGTTTCATAACTAGACTTTAACTTCGGAAACCCTGTAGTAAAAATTTCTTTTGGTACCTTTCCATTACTAACTTGGTGAAAATAAGCTGCCAACTCATAATCAGGTAGTTGAGAAAATAAATCCGCAAAAGGTTGATAATAATTGCAGGGATAACGACGATATTTTAACCAAGAAATTAACTTTTTCCAAATTGCACTTCCATAGACTAATTCATTTTTTTCTTGACTCAGAGTTTTGTTTAATAAACTATTTCCCAAATATTCTAAATCGTGGCTAACTTGTTCTTTTATTTGACTAGAATATACTGACCATAAACTGCTTTTAGTTTTTAACATCCAACTAAAGGCAGGAACAGATATTTTTTTCCCTAATATTTGATAGAAGGCGTGATTTGCTCCTGCTACAATTAATGGTTCTAATAAATTTTGATAATTTCTCAGTTGTGATTGTAATTGTAGGGAAACTTTTTGCTTTTCATTTTCCTTCTTTCCATCTCCACTAATATTTAACCAATGTAGATATTCTGGTAAAGTTTCAGGAATAAAAATTGCTCTTAAAGTTAATAACCTAACCATCTGAGCATTAACATTTCCTTGTTTTACAGCATTACTCGCTCCTAAATTATCAAATAAATTGTTTAAATATTCTGGTGTAACTTGACCATCCTGGAATTTTAAAATTAAATTTTCTATCCATTCTTGCTTAATTTGAGAACCACTAATTAATCCTTTAATTGCCGTTTCTATAGCAGCTTCATCTATATGTGTTGAGATATTTGTGGGGGAAATTTCCATAATTTTTGTCTGTATTTCTGTCAGACTTGCTGCTACTTCCGCATTAGCCGGATGAATAATTATAAATTGTTCTGGTCGTTCAACAGTTTCCACATTATAAACCCATGATATAGATTGACCATTAGCTTTGAATTCAGCCATTTTATTAATAATTTGTAAGTCAGATAATTCACTAGGAATTATTGCAGGCAAAGTTTGAGTATTCAGCCACTTTTGCCAATCTGTAGGTAAATTTATTTCTGGTTTCCTAGTAACTTGATGTTGGTTTGGTTTTCCAATCTCTTTAGTTTCAGATGGATTAAACATTAGGTTAACTCCCTTTTGGTGCTGAGTATTTATCCAATCTAATATTTGCCAAATATTATCTTTTCCAACACACAAAAAATAACGATAAAAAGAAGTCGAGCGCCCATATTCATCTTGCCCAGATGTTACTACAGCAACTACTGAATAATCTGGTTCTCCACTACTCATACTTAACACAACCCGCCCCACAAAAGTAGGTTTTTTACTATTACGGTCTTTGCCTACTTCAAAACCTTTATTAGCAATTACTCTTCCTATAGAATGGGGAACTTGAGGTAAAGTTAAATTCATATATTCCCCTACTTTAAATCCTCTGGAAATCCATTTACCATCTGGTAATATTTCAGGAATTATACCTGTGCTGAACTCGTCAATTTCAATATTTTCCATTTCCTAATACTAATTCACTTAAATACTGATAAATAAAAATAATCCGTAGGGGTTTGGTCTCCAAACCCTTCCGCTAATATCAAATCTGGTTGAATACTTATTATATAGTTGGGGGAGATAGGGGGATTGAATATAGAAGTATAGATAGAAGCAAAATTTCGTTACTCACCTCCGCTGTTTTGGTGCTTCATAAAATGAATTTATTATTGCTCTATACCCAATAGAAGCAAAATTTCGTTACTCACCTCTGCTGGGGGTGCTTCATAAAATGAATTGATTATTGCTCTATACGCAATAGAAGCAAAATTTCACTACTCATTTCTGCTGGGGGTGCTTCATAAAATGAATTGATTATTGCTCTATACGCAATAGAAGCAAAATTTCACTACTCATCTCTGCTGGGGGTGCTTCATAAAATGAATTGATTATTGCTCTATACGCAATAGAAGCAAAATTTCACTACTCACCTCTGCTGGGGGTGCTTCACAAAATGAATTGATTATTGCTCCATACACAATAGCTAATCTTCAAAGTAGGGAAGTAAGGGAGAATTTTTCAATCTTTTTTCTGTATTACCTCTCTTCCACTCCCAACTCGTAACTCAAAAATTTAATCGCAAGCAAAGATACTAAATAGCTTCTATAAAATCCTGTTAGAGACTGTTTGTAAAATAAGTATTAAGAGAGCATCACTTGTGACTAAAATCTAAAAGCGGTAATAATTCAAGAGATTAAAATTTGGTAGATAAAGAAGTATTCAGTACATATATTCCTAGATTTTTAAGCGACAAATATTTATTTTGATTTCTTCCTCCTTATTCCCTATTGCCTATTCCCTATTCCCTGTTCCCTGTAAAAAAAAAATACTATTCAAATCCTTTCTAAACTCTAAATTCTGACTCTTTAGCTATGCGATAACTAATTACCCGGATTCTATATAATTACCCTCTTTTCCTAAAATTATCCAAAACATTAGTTAACCTTACTTATTATTTATTACTCATTACTTCATAACTAAAGTATTGAGGTAGTACAGCATTATTTTAAATATTTACTCCTTCTTCCTTCTTTCCTTTTCCTTTTCCTTCTTCCTTCTTCTACCTTTCACAAAGTAATATTAATCTTTATCTAACTCTAAATTCCGCTCACCCGTACAAATCCAATATATAGGAGAAACTAAACCAAAAGGTCGCCATCTTTTCGAGTCTTCCAATACAGATGCTACCCCACCAGGACCGCGATAAATTTGCTGAGAATTTGGTTTAAAATATTTATTTCCAGTCACACCAAAAGCAGAAGTTGTAAAATATTCAACATTTCCCATTCCCAAATCTTGCCAAGATTCTAACCTTTTAAAAATAATAGGAAACCGTGCTTCTACCAAAAATTTTGGTCTGTGTCTATTGCCCCATAAATCTGCTAATTCACACTTAGTTAATACTAAAGCAATTCGTCGTTTTTGACCCAAAATATCCCGCCCTGCTAATGCTACTAAAAGTTTATCAACTCCTCTGGCATATTCCAAATCTTTCCGATGAGTTGTACCGTCAATCATTAACATAATTCCTGTAGCCGGAAAACAATCATTTAAGTAGTCTCGGAGTAACTGACAATCTGTTTCTTGAAGTACATCACTGAAAAATTCTCCCGAATAATCTTTGCAGTTAATATCCAAGTTTAAAACAGTATTTGAACAGCGAAAATTATCTGATTTTTTTAGAACAATTCTCAAACTATAATCCTTAACTTCCAACACATCATTACCTAAACGAGTTGGTTCAACTTGTAACCCTTTTTCTATCAAATTTTGCGCCTGCTTAATTAAATATTCTCCATCTTTATTTGCGGAAGTAACTAACTCAACCGGACTAGAAAAATCTGCCTTTGGCCACCTAGCTAAAGCAGCCATATAAGTAGTTTTGCCAGCAGCACGATCGCCTATTACTCGCAAAACTCCAGAGTAATTTTCTTCTTTTAAATTCTGATTAATTCTGGGTTTCAAAAGAGATTTAAACATTCTAATTGCTGAAAAATAAAAGTGCTAGGAGATTTTCTTATATTCAATCAAGTACAGTTTTCACCACAGGTAACTATCAATTATCCATCCATTATCAATTATCCATTATCAATTATCCATTAATGAACTAACCAATACAAAGGAGAAACAATTCCATGAGGTTTCCATTTCAAAGGTTCCCGCAAAATAGAGTGGGGAGTGCCTAATTCATCTGTACGATTTGGGCGGGGGTCATTGCGATGTAAAACACCAAAAGTAGATATAGCATAAAACCGTAAATTTTGTTGAGGAATACGCCTTTTTAAAATATTTGTTGTTCTGGGTAAATGAACTTGAAATATATCCAATTCTGGGTCAAGACGACCAGGCCATATTTCTCCTCTTTCACATTTACTCATTGCTATAGCTAGGCGTAAATCTTGAGAGCGATCGCCCTCATCTATTAAGTCAATAAACCTTTCCATTACGTTACTATAAAATATGTCACTTCCTGGCTCCCATTTATGAAGTAAAATTAGACAACCCATATTATCTTTAATCAGACATTCATCGACAAATTCTTGATGCAAAGGATTAGAAATTCCGCCTTGTAATTCATTAAAAATTTCCCCTGGATAATCTCGGACTACCAGGTTAATTTCTTCTGGTTTTCGTTGCCACCAACGTTTAATTTCTATGTGAAAAGAATACAATGGTAAATCATAGAAACTTTTGATTCTAATTCCATCAATAATCGTAGGTTCTAAAGAAGCACCATTCAGAATGATAGTTTCAGCTTTATTAGCCAAATTTTTAGCATCATTAGTAATAGCTGTAATTTGAAAATTAGGATTAGTTTTTTCCGGCCAATAAGCCAATCCTGCCAAATAAGTTGTTTTGCCAGCACCAGTAGGTCCGATAATACAAATATTTCCCATTTTTTTTTGATTAAATCTCTAAATTTTTAAGTATTTAAACTATAACAGAGAGAATAGGGAATAGGGAATAGGGAATCTAAAACTTAAACCATTCTGAGATTATTTCAAATTTACTTTTAACTTCTGGTAGAAGTAAGGAAGAAGGAATAAATTTTGAATAAAAGAGGGAAAATGATAAATATAGCTGTCTATATGATTTATAAATATTATTTTATTGCCTTGTTGAGTCTAAAATTTCAAAATTTTTATCTTCTCTCTTCCTTCTTGCTTATTCCTTGTCTCAGACTAAATAACTCGCCAAATATATCCAAGGTAATTCTAATAAACTTCGGTGATAAATACTGGTAATAAAACATCGCACAGACAAACCAGAACGACTTTTATTTATTTTTTCTAACTCCGATTTTACTGGTTGAAAATAACTATTAACAACATAATTATGACGTTGTAGCCAATTTATATGAGAGCCATGAGGCAAATAATTCAACTTGGAAATTTCCTGCTTAATTTCACAATTAATTAAATCAGCTTTATTTAAACAAATTACAATCCGTCGTGCTTGAGGACAATCATAAATTAAAAACTCAGTCCAACGATTAAATCTATTACACCATTGTTGCTGAGTAATATAATTTTCTGATTCAATATGAGACTGTAAAATTTCTCTATAAGGAGGAACAATTAAAAAAATTCCTTCACTTTTACTCACTATTTCTTTAAAGTCTTCCCATTCATTAATATGCTGAGACTGCCACGATATACGAAATAATTCTCCTGGAGAATCTATCCAATCTACAGGAATTTTACTAATACCAATAGGCAGCCTAACTTCCACATTTAAAGAACGCCTTTCAATAGTTTGAGTAGGTTTAGTCGTACCATCTAAATTCAGCAAATTTGCCTTGAGATTTTGATAGTTTTGATTGATTAGAGAAACTTGAACATAATTTCCTTGGGGGTTTGCCAATGCTAATGCTAAATGAGTTTTTCCTACAGCGCGATCGCCTATATAAACTACTCCCATTTCAGTTATTAGTTATTAGTTATTAAGTGTATAAACAAAATAGATTACCATTATTTATTCCCAAATATAGCAATCCTATTTAAGTTGTAATATTTTGGTTGCGGTTAGTAGTCAGAAGTCATAATTTTCAAGTTTTCAGTTCAGATTAACTATTATAGAAGCCCTGAATGGATCTATATAGACATCTTCAAAAAAGAGGGAATAGGGAGCAGGGAGTAGGGAGTAGGGGAAAAGAATTAAGAATTACTTATTTTGCTCACCAACAGGATTAGAGGAAATGGTTTTTTTCTTTTTTATCCAAAAATATCAGGCTTTATACCTGAATTTTTCGGTTTCCTATAAAGGCATTTTTGTACCTTTTTCCCGTAGTCTATTTCTCGGTCTCTTTGACTCGGAAAGATACGCTTAGGGGTTCTATAAAAATTTTGTCACAACCAATTTAGGATTGCTATAACACTGATAACTGATAACTGAAATTATCCACCACTAACAGTCACAGAATAATTAAATTTAAAAGGTTTAAAACTTTTTCCATCTTTAGCACTCCCAATAATTTCTAAATCATAAACACCTGCTTTAGGAAACATAATTTCTGCTCCTGGTATATCTCGATATTGTTCAGTATTAATCCCTTTTAATTCTGGATTCATTATCGGTTTACTATCAGGATTACGAGGTTCAGCATAAACATTTAACTGACAATTACATTCACTAAAAGGAATACTTTTACCACCTTTACGAGTCAGAGCAAACCAAGCTAAAGAAGATTTACCAACTTTCGGATTATGATTAGGAGTAATGTGAAAAGTACAAGCTACATCTTCAGAAACTTCTACATTATGAGCATAAGTAGGAATTAATTTATTTTGCAGTTTATGATTAATTATTTCTGCTTTTGCACCAACAGAAAACGCCAAAGTTAACAATAAAATTTTAAGACTAATTTTCATTGATATTTTACTCCCAAAAAATTTTTTATCTTTATTAATTTTACAGCAGATTCGATGATTAATGTCGTATAACTGATATCAAATCCGCTTATATCCTTATTCGTTGATTAAGTCAATGCTCCCCATCTCCCCATCTCCCCATCTCCCTTAGTGGTGGAGCATAATATTTATCTAAAGAAAATAAAGACCAAAAACGACGCGATCGCATAACCAATACAATCAATATTACTACTCCCAAAAAAACAGTCCGTAACTGATTTTCGAGATTCCATTCCAAAGAACCTAAATAGTGAGAACCCATTGCCACTGCATGAACTCCTGATAATACAAACGCTGGCACGCTCAATAAATGTAATCTTCGCCACCACTGAGCAAAATATTTCACTGCTCCATCAAAACTTGTAAACGCCAATGGTAACATTAATCCCAGACTGACAAAACCAGTCCATATTGCCAATTGATGTTGAGGTAACATAAACGAAACTGCCTGGATATTCCAATTTAAACTGTGGTCTAACATTCGCCCTGTATGCGCCATTGACAAGACAAAGGCTCCGACACCTAAAGCACGACGATAACGGAGAGGTTGACTCCAAAACCGACTTACGGGACGTGCCACAAGAGCTAAAATTAAACAAAATATTGCAGCATGACCAGTATAGTCAACCATATCACCATTGCGCATGACTACCATGATGCCAACAAAAATACTCACCCAACCCGCCATTTGAAATAGTTGACTGCGTTTATCTGCGCTTAAAAAAGATGTCAACATTCCCACTCCTAACATTGAGGGTAATGTTCCTAAACCAAAGGCAAACATACTTGCTGCACCTAACCAAATATTGCTAGTTTCTGCCGCTTTTATTTGAGCAGCATACAGAAAACCGCATGGCATCAAACCCCAAACTAACCCTAGTAATGCGGGAGTCCACCATTTGTTTTCCATGGAAAGGTTTACCATGACTGCACTTAAGCGGTTATGCAGGTTGCTTTTTTTGAAAGGATGAAATATTGGTAAATTTGGTAATAGTTGTGGTTGTACTTTTGCCAGACCAAACCAAATTAACATTAAACCTGTAATTATTGCTAACCAGCGTCGCAGATCACTGTCAATACCTGCTAAATGACCGCTTGCTACTAATACGGAACCTAGCGCTCCAATACCTGCACCTGTCAGGGTATAGCTAAAGAGACGACCAAAGTTAAGTAGGGTATGAAATTGAAATTGATGCCATTTTTTAGAGGAAATTGGAGATTTTGTAGAAAGAGAGAAACTTGCAGTCAGGGGACCACACATTCCGACGCAGTGACCGAAACTGCCAAAAAATCCTAAAGTTGTTAATAATAATAGTTCTACTAGCACGTTTTTTTAGGAGTAATATTAAAGTTAGAGAAAAGACTAATTTCAGTTAGCCTCCTGTCGGAGGAACTGCGTTAACAGTTAACAGTTATTAGTTATCAGTACCTGTGGTTAAACCCAGAGGCTTTAAATACGGAAATTGATTTTTTTTATCCCCTTAAAAGGGGAGGCTTTAAACCTAATTTTTTGGTAAAGTTGTAAATAAAATATAGTCACTAAACTAATCTGATAGTTAGACAGTAAAAAAATTTGAAAAGCTGATAGCTGATAGCTGACTGCTAGTTGCTAAATTTATAACTCATCGGGAATAATTACATCAATTATTTCTGTTTTATTTTTCCGGTAAATACGAAAATCACTATCTAAAGTTAACAAACTACTACCTGAAATTAATTCGCTCATTCTTACTAAACAAGCATCTGTAAAAGACTTATGAACAGATTGGTATTTTTGCATCAACTCTCGAATAATAGTTATTTCATCCATGAAATGAAAAGGAATTTCAACCTAACCACGACTAACTAAACCTATTACTGCATCCTTACCACCATAAACATCTTTTAAAATCAAACAAGCTTCACTAATGACTGCTTCACAGGTGAATACTGGTTTAGCAATATTTGCCCATTCCTTAACTGCCCAATTATGGTGGCGATCGCTTTTATTTAGGATAGCAACTAAAACTCCTGTATCTAGGATAACTTTTCTGCGCATATTAATTGATGTTTTCTACTTTAGTTCCTTTTTTTTCAAAGACAGATCGTTTCTTCCAGTTTCTAAACAACCAACAAATTCTTGAGCTGCTTCTAACATTGAAATTACTTCTTCCTCTTGAGGTTTTTCTATCTCAAAATCTCCGTTATTTTTTACTTTTATTATTGAAACAACTTTAGGGGTCGAAGTTTCTATCTTTTGATTTTTACTCTGCAAAAATTCAATAAAATCTAAAACCTCCTGCTGTTGTTGAGGAGTTAAATTTTTCAGACTTTCTAAAATTACTTGTTCTTGACTAATTGCTTGAGTCATTTGTTAATTTTCCTACTAATGTTAATAAATATTTTGACATTTTAACAGATTTTTTATGTGACACATCGTCCGTAGACTGATAATCCACAAAGTATCAAAATATTGGGGTTATGGATGAATCAAAAAGTAAGATTCTGAATGCCCTTGGTCGTTTGATTAAACAACGTCGGATGGAATTAGGAATTTCTCAAGAAGAACTTGGATTTCGCTCTAACTTAGATCGTACCTATATATCTGGACTAGAACGTGGTGTGAGAAATCCTTCTCTAACTGCTCTTGTTAGTTTAGCTGCCGGAATGGGTATTAGTGTATCTGAACTTCTTGATAATTTAGAGGCAGAAGCTAATAATATAGAGTGAATAATCAAGACTTAGTATAAAAGTTAAAATATACGTTTAGAAAAAACTCTACTCAATTAAAAGTATTTAATCTTTTATCAGATAAAAAATGGCATTGTCGTAGTTCTGAAGGTAAAAACGTAGCATCAGAAAAAGATGACATTGAGGAAAATTTTTTCTATGGGTTGCTGATGCGATAGAGCTTTCTTCAACACTCACTATTGGTTGAAATCCTGCTTGAACTAAACCTTGTGTCATTCCTCCCGCACCACAAAATAAATCGACAAATTTATAATCAGATTTCCATAATGGTTGTTCTTCAATTTCAATGAATTTTTTATATGGATCTTTGTCGTTATTGTTTAATTAATATTGGATTTTTTCATAGCGACCTAGTTTAGCTTTTTTATGATAATTTTTATCGATTTGATACTCTAAATCACGAAATAAAGATAGCTGTTTTCCTTCCATTAAATTTTTTCTATAATCTGTTGTTTAATTTTTCCAGCATACCTCTATGATATAAATTCCTACTCAAACTCTGGTGCCCAAACTTCAACTACAGGTAATTTCCACCCCGGCAATATGTCTTCTACTTCTAAAACATCCCCATCTTTCAACACAATTTTCTCTTGCTGATAACGATAAACTTCCATTGTCCGACTGCGAGGATCTACTAATACTCCCACAACAGTTCCTAACTCTATAAATTCTTGTATTTTTTGACGTAATTTTGGTAATTTATCGCTCTTAGATTTAACTTCAAAAATTAAGTCAGGAACTAACTCTGCATAATCTTCCGTGGAGCGGGGTAATTTTTCTGCAATAATAAACGAAGCATCAGGAGCGCGAATATCTCCATCAGCATTTGGTAAACGAAAACCCCCACTAGAAGCAATAACTCTACCTAACTTTCTTGGTCTTACCCAGTTGCGTAACTGAGCTACTATTTCTGCTGCTACTTCATCTGATTCTAGACCCGAAGGACTCATAACAATAATTTCTCCTCCTACTAATTCCATCTGATAATCTGGATAATCTATCTGCAACTTTTCTAAATCTTTAACTGTTAAACCAGACATAATTATAATTCACCTTTTTTTGTGTTTATTTCTCTATTATATCTAATAGCTAAAACCTCATAATTAACACCTATTAGCTAACACCTAAATCTACCTTTTTTTATGATTCAATGCTAAAGATAATTGCCGAAAATGATCTCCCCTTTGTTCAAAATTTTGATACTGATCGAAACTTGCACAAGCTGGAGATAATAACACAACTTTAGCATCATATTTCTTCGATAATGCTGCACCTCTAATTACCGCGCGTTCCATATTTTTCACTATTTCATAATTACGAAAATTAATCTTTTGTAATCTCTTAGCTAAAAATTCAGCAGCATCACCAATTAACAAAACAAAAACAACTTTTTCCTTAATTTGTCGCAACCAATCATTATCATTACCTTCTTTAGCTTCACCACCAGCAATTAATAATACAGGTGCTGGTACAGCTTTTAAACCAACTGCTGCTGCATCATAATTTGTAGCTTTACTATCATTAATAAAATCTACCCCATTCCAACTACAAATATATTCCAAACGGTGAGGTACACCAGAAAAATTTTTCACCGCCTCAGCGATCGCCTCTTTTTCTATTCCTGCTAATTTCGCCACCGCTACTGCCATCAATAAATTCTGCTGATTATGATTTCCCAACATTTGCAGCGACTCTACAGGAATTATTCTTTCTTCCAACGCTACTACCCATCCATCTTCAATATAAATTCCTTTAGCTACATCTCCCACCAAACTAGCTTTTCCTTGAACACTTGTCCAGTAACTATTCTGCCAAAGATTTGTTGCATTTTTACGGAGGTAGTAGTCGTCACCATTGAGAATTTGTATTTGAGAGCGATTTAATAAATCAGCTTTGATATTAAAATAATTTTCTAAACTATAGTGACGACTAAGATGATCGGGAGTAAAAGTAGTCCATACAGCAATTTGTGGACTCAGAGTATTAGAAGACTCAATTTGATAACTGCTTATTTCTGCTATTATCCAATCTGGGGGTGTTTCGGATAAAGCTAATTCACAAGCAGCATATCCGATATTACCACAAGCAGGAGCATACAATCCGGCCGTCTTAAAAATGGCGGCAGTTAAAGCAGTAGTCGTAGTTTTGCCATTTGTACCGGTAATACCTACCCATCGGGAAGACTGGAGATATCGCCATGCTAACTCCATTTCCCCTATTGTCTCAGTTCCAGTTTCTCTAGACTGTTGCAATGCAGGTAAATCCCAGGGGACACCAGGACTAACAACGACTAAATCTAAAGAAGTTTCTGGTTCAAATAAATAACCTAACTTAACCGTGATACCTTCTTGAGTTAGTTGTTGCTCCTGTTGCTGGAGGGAGTCGGAAATATTGCGATCGCTCAATTCAACTTCCCAACCATTTTTTTTCAGCAGTCGCGCAGCAGCAACACCTGATTTTCCTAAACCAATAATATGAGCTTTTGACATAATTAAGTTTTTCTAGAAGGACGAATTTCCAATCTAATTCTTTTAATTTTACAGTACATTGGGCTAGGATACTTCCGTAGGATTTAGGATTTATACAGTTTCTATAAAAAGTAGTATTATTGTTGATGCTTATTGAATAACTAAACTAAATAAAACATAGTTGTACTTGCTAATTTTTTTTCCTAAAAAAATATCTGATTAAAAAATATTTACAAAAAAAAAATGGTTTAATTTCTTTCGCTTTTCAAGGTAATTAATGCTGTATTTATAACATTTATAGCACTACGCAAATAGGTTTGGACATAAATGCTCAAACTCATTCACAGATTACTTTTGACTTTTGACTTCTGTGTAGCGCTATATCATAAGGAGTTAGGTACAAAATTGGTTTGTTTTAGGCAACAGCTACAGAAGACAATAAAGGAATAGGAAATAGGGAATATAAAGAAAAAGATAAGTGTACATCACAAACAGTGAGAAAGGCTATATTAAGGTTTGAATATGAAATTGCATAGAATAAAGTATGAATAAAAGTTGACTGTATATAGAGACAGAAAGGTTAATGAATTTCATAATTCTGTGCAACTTCACATAAAAATGGTATTAAAACCCCAGAGTTTATATCAAAAGGTAGTTGGTTTAGTCACCAAACCTTTACAGTTAAAGTGGCAAATAGTTATATGATTTCTCAAAAACTTTTCTATAGCGCTACGCATTAAGGCTCTTGACATTTCTAAATTCTAAATCCTAAAACCCTTTATTAGTCTACTATTCCCTATTCCCTATTCCCTATTCCCTAGCGCGTAGCGCTATACAAAGGAAATATTTGTCCCACTGTTGGCTGTTGCCTTCTATAGTCATTCTGAATAAGACTGGGACGAGTGTTTCTCTCCTTTAAAGGGTTTCAGCCAAAAAAGTGTTTCATCCTTATTTGAAATGACTATATAAACTTAACTTTTCACTATTTGGCCAAAGTCTGCTAATACCCTAGCATTATTCCGAAGTAGACCCAATAAATTCAAGCGATTTTGTTTAATTTTGGGGTCAGAGTCCATTACCAATACACTTTCCGGTCCATCAAAGAAATTACTAACTGTGGGAGCTATTTTTGCCAAAGCATCTACCAACTGTTGATAATTCCTGGTTTTTTGAGATATTTCTGTTTGAGGTACTAACTCAACCAAAGCATCATAAAAAGCTAATTCCGATCCACTTTTAAACAGTTTTGAATCTACAACTTCTACAGGTACAAGTTTAATTTTATCCAACTCACCTTGAGCAGCTAAACGAGTTGAACGATTGACAGTTTCATAGATTTTCTCAAGCATACCATTTTGCCGAATATTTTGTAAGAAAACTGCCCGATTACGCACATCTAATAAATCTTTTAATCCTCTTTCCTGATACTCAGAATCATTATCGCCTAAAACGGCATTTACCAAATCATAATCAATATTTTTTTCATCTTGCAAAATACTTCTAATTCGTTGCAATAAAAAATCATATAGCTGTGTTAATAGCTCAGAATTAGCCTCAGAATAAATTTCAATAAAATTGGCAGCCGTCTGTTCTAATAACTGATGTAAATTTAATGGCAAATTAGCTGACCAAGTAATATTAACTACTGCATTTGCTGCTCGACGTAAAGCAAAGGGGTCGCCAGAACCTTTTGGTAACATTCCTAATCCAAAAATACTTACCAAAGTATCAAGTTTATCTGCCAAACTTACAACTTGACCACTAATAGTTTCCGGTAAAATATCCCCTGCTCCTCTAGGCAAATAATGTTCAAAAATTGCGGTTGCTACTGCTTCAGTTTCTCCACCAGCACGGGCATATTTTTCTCCCATTACTCCTTGCAATTCAGGAAATTCATAAACCATTTGACTTACTAAGTCAGCTTTGCAAAGAAGAGCTGCTCTTTCTATATTTTTGAATTCTTCTTTACTAACTTTTAACTGTTCAGCAATTAACTTAGCTATATTAACAATGCGTTTTACTTTTTCTCGCATTGACCCTAATTTGGCTTGGAATGTAACTGCCTCTAATTCAGGCAAATAACTTTCTAATGGTTTTGCTAAATCTGCTTTATAGAAAAATTGTCCGTCTGCTAATCTGGCTTTAATTACTCTTTCGTTTCCTTTGGCAATAATCTCTGATTTTTCGGGGTCGCCATTAGAAATAGTAATAAAATATGGTAATAAGTCAGTTTCTGACTGGGAATTTTTTGTGGATTTTAAAACAGGGAAGTAACGCTGATGTTTTACCATTACTGTTTTTGTGACTTCGGGAGGTAAAATTAAAAATTCTTCGTCAAATTTTCCAATTACTGCTGTTGGCAATTCTACTAAATTTATTACTTCTGCTAATAATTCTGCGGGAATTTCTGCTTTGCCTTTAACTTTTTTTGCTGCTGTTTGTATTTGTTGTTCAATTTGACTTTTTCTTTGTTGATAGTCTACTTCAATGTAGGCTTTTCTCAATTCTTCTACATAATCTTTTGCTTGAGAAATTTCTATTAGTTGAGAATGTAAAACTCGATGACCGTAGGAGAGGCGATTACTTGTAATTTTCTCCGAACCATTCTCTAAATTTATCGGCAATATTTCATTATCTAATAATGCTACTAACCATCTAATAGGGCGGGGAAATTTAATATCTCCATCTGCCCAACGCATAAATCTTTTACCTTCTAATTTATCAATCCATTCTGGTATTAATTCAGTTAGAATTTCTGTTGTTTGTTTACCTTGAATTTTTTTATTGACGAAAACAAAATCACCTTTTTCTGTAGGGCGTATTTCCAAGTCATTAAGTTCTACCCCTTGTTTTTTAATAAATCCTTCTGCTGCTTTAGTAGGTTTACCATCTTTAAAAGCTGCCTTTGCCGGAGGTCCTTTAATTTCTTCTTCTCGGTCTGGTTGTTTAAGTGCTAAACCCTCAATTACCACTGCTAAACGTCTAGGTGTGGCATATACCTTAACTGCATCATTTGTCAAGTATACTTCTGTGAGAGTCATGGGGATAACTTCTTGCCACTGTTGTATCGCTTCAGACACAAAAGTTGCAGGTAATTCTTCTGTACCAATTTCTAATAGAAATGTCGCCATGATAAAAATATTTAGATATTTGGATATTATCGACTAATTACAACAGTTTAGCAGAAAGTAAATTGCAAGTCCTCCCATCTACCTTTTCCATAAATTTGCCGATTTTCAATAATAAATATAAGTAGTTGTGCTTTTATAAATTTCCTAGTAAGCATTTCCTGCGGAATACTGCGCAAACAGCCGTCAGCTTGCCTCTTGCCTCCTGCGGAGGAGCTGCGCTAATAGCTTCATTACCTTTATTTGACAACTCAAGCTTGTTTTTATTGTGCTTTAATTTATGGGTTGAAATGTACTATAGCAATCCTCCGCATATTCGTGGCAAAAATCTTGCTACTTTTTAGGGAATAGGGAACAGGGCACAGCTCGGAGTTTCAACTTTTTTATTTACTTTTGAATTTATCACAACCTATTTAAGATTATTATATAATTTAGGAAAATGCGTACTTTATTCATTTTTTAGCTGAGATATGAACGCTAATAGCTGAATGCTTACGCCTAGAATGGGATGGAATAGAGAGTCAATAAGATGTGTAATTAATCTTGCTTATAAACTTTTTTTTGAGAAAAACATTGCACATAATTTAAGCACCAGCAGAGATTAATATCTGCTATTTTTGCTACTATAATTTATTGCTAACTATAAATTTGTTAGTATGTTATCTTAGATAGATACATTGATAATTACTTATTTCTCCTCCCAAGAAATAAAGTATTTATCAAGTAACCACAAGTAACCAGGAAAATACCTAAAAAATATTGTATATAGCATCCCTTAGTCTCACTGTGATATCCAAAAAAACCGAAATACTGGAGTATAATCATCTATAGCTTTGACAACTAATTCATCAAATTAATCCTGTTAAGTAGTAGGATGAAAATCGGCAAATTTTCATTTTCAATTAAGCTTTTGTTCATTTAAACGACTTATTGTTGTGTACATCATTCAAATAAAAACTATTATTGATTATGACTCCTGACTTGTAACTGATGACCTCTGACCTCTGACTTGCCAATACACATTTAATAATGAGTATTAGCTTATCTAAATTGAAATTTAAATTTTTGCTGATGATTCTGACTAGAGAAAAAAAATTATATTTTCTTCACGTTTTTTTGAAGTTAAATGCTCAAAATATGAAATTTTGAATGGGAAAAATGAAGTAAAGGAAAATATATTGAGTAAGTTTAGGATAACTCTTAACTACTCTTGGACTATTCTTAGTAAAGGCTCAGATCGAGCCTAGTCAAAATTAATCTAAGTTCTAAGTATTCTCAATTACCTGAAAACTTAGTAAACTAAAATACAATGTAACTAAATTACCTCAGTTTATATTCAGGTCAAAGGCCATTAAACTTAAATTAACCCCTCATATTAAATTCAATTTTTTAAGAGAGATTCAATTTAGGTTAAACTCAAAAACCTGGGCAACTCAAAAGAAACTATAGAAACTTCGCATAGCGCGAACTATCTATCAGAGGTATATTCCTCATGTCCCCAAAACACTCTAGCTCACCAAAAGTCGCACCTATGACTACTTTCAATATGTACATGGCTGCTGCCACTCAAACTAAAAACCTATCTCTTTGTAATCCTAGAGATGTTGCTAGCTTAAGAACAGCAGCAATCACGTCTTGTGGGGTGACAATGGCCTATCAAAACGGACAACAATCTTACCAGGTACTCAAGAATATTGACTTGACAGTACAAAAGGGTGATGTCCAACTATTGATGGGGCCGTCTGGTTCTGGTAAAACTACCTTGCTGTCAATCTTAGCAGGATTGTTAACACCAACATCTGGCAGAGTGTGTCTCTTGGGACAAGAAATTACCAAAATGTCTAGACATCAATTGGCTAAGTTTAGACTTCAGAATATCGGCTTTATCTTTCAGGGATTTAACTTGTTCCCGGCATTAACAGCAGCGGAAAATATAGAAGTAGCTCTGAATATGAAGGGTATCAAAGGTAAGGCAGCAAAACATGAAGCTCAGGTGCTTTTGGAACAGGTAGGGTTAGCTCCTCAAGCCAAACTACATCCACGGGATTTATCTGGTGGCCAAAAACAAAGGGTAGCGATCGCCCGTGCTTTGTCTGGAAACCCTAGGATAGTTATGGCCGATGAACCAACAGCAGCTTTAGACTCTCATAGTGGTCATACAGTTATTGAGTTACTACGTCGCCTAGCCAAAGAAGGTGGCTGTACTGTGCTAATGGTAACTCACGATCCTAGAATAGTTAGTTCTGCTGATAGAGTAGTTTATCTTGAAGATGGAAGTATACAAGAAAATAAACAGCTATCTGATAATTTCCTGTAATTTTTTGTGAAATATTTAGATTTTAAATTTCCAGAACTTTTCAGTTATCCACTAGGGAATTAATTTTTTATTTTCCTTTGTTTTGACTTGTTACTCCTAATGTTTTTTTTCATTTAATTCTCAAGTTTGTGTCTCAATAACATCCTGGAAGAGAATTTAAGTTAGGACTATGTATATTTCAAGTTTAGTTACTAATTATACAGTGCTATAATTAATAGCAAATTTATCCAATGTATAGACAGATTGACTAAAATAACTATCTGTTTCTTCGTAACTAAACTTTATTTATTGGAATCCCAGATATACCAGAAATTTTGTTTCTGGCCTGGGATAATATAATGCACCCTGATGGTCTGAAAGTGCTTTGTAAACACCTATTAAGTTTAACTCCTTATTTGCCGTAGGGGTATTAAAAAAATATGAAAAATAATTTCTAACCTCAAAACTACTACATATTCCTGATGGAATCAAATGCTGAATAGAAAGATAAAATAAATTCTGGCGTTGCTGAATCAAAGTATGAAAATCAAAATTGAACAATCTGAAATAGTTATTATTCAATAGTTTAGCAATTACCAAAAAATACAAATTATACCCACGCATGAGCAACGCCTAGAAGGTGTATTCAGCATTTTGTCGAAGAGGATAATGGCGATTGGGTAAAATTAGTAAAAGCGTAATTAATAAGTTATTTTGAAACTAATTGTTCATCCAACTTTAGGGATAGATAAATTTGATTATGAGCTATCGTGACATTCTTACGATCCGAATAAGTACCTATGTTTAAAAAAGAATCTGTAATTTCCCCACCAACTAGGACAGCAATTTTGCTAAACTCTACTTTCGTTGGTGAGATTAGTCCAAAGAAACCAGGTTTTGAGAATAAATCCTTATTTTCATAACAAACATCTAGGAAAAAATCGGGTTGTCTGGGTTTGTTCCCTGATGCAGCAATATCATAAGTTATGAGGTACAGTTGTTTTTTTCTTTTCTCTTCCCTATTCCCCGTGCCCTGTTCCCTCAAACCTAAAATTTTATACCTTATAACAACGGGAATCGCTATATTTATCATAGACTAGATAATGATAAATAAACATCATCAAAATAAAAGTTGTAGTTTTACAGCGGTTTAATGATGAATAAACCACAATCATACTTACTCCTTAGTTATTACTCCGTACCGACGTTTTGCTAACGCAGAGCTTCCGCTTTATATGTCGGCGACAGCCGAAATACGTTTGCGGAGCATTCCGGAACGGAAAGTTGTGCGCCAGCAAAACGCGGAGCGACATGGAAAGCGGAGCATTCCGTCAGGATAACGCATTAATGCTCAAGCAACGTCCCTACCTCATTACTCCTTACTCATTACTCCTACAACATTTTTGTGGTCTACTCAACTGAAAAGCACTGTAAGCTGCTCATCAACTCCACAATTAAGATTATCTATTCCTGAGATAAAACGGTGACAAAACTTTTTTTTACAAGGAGAAGGCGATTCAAATTTTGTCACTAGCAAACGCCTTCTCTAAACTTTCTCAATCAACACAAACTAATATTTAATTCACAGCAATCAACTTCATTGCCAAAATTTCATTAATAATATCTTCAACAGCTTTATCTGGAGTTGAAGCACCAGATGTCACACCCACAACTACTTCACCTTCAGGCAGCCAACCTTCCGATATTTTCACCTCACTTCCTAAAGGTTTATGTTCAATTCTATTCTCAGATAAAATCCTTTTAGCACCATCAATATGATACGAAGGAATATTATTTTCTATAGCCATTTCCTGCAAATGAGTCGTATTAGAAGAATTAAAACCTCCTATTACTACCATTAAATCTACCTTTTCATCGAATAAACCCGCCATTGCATCTTGCCGTTCTTGAGTAGCATCACAGATAGTATTAAAGTTTTGATAATGCTCATTTAATTTATCCGGTCCATACTTTTTCATCATTGTCTTTTCAAACAACTTTCCTATTTCTTCAGTCTCAGTTTTCAGCATAGTTGTTTGATTCGCAATACCAACTTGTTCTAAATCTAAATCAGGGTTAAAACCTTCAGAATAAGCCTGCTTAAACTTAGCTAGAAATTCATCACGGTTGCCACCATTAAGAATATAATTACAAACATATTCTGCCTGTGACATATTCAGAACTATCAAATATTTATCAGCAAAAGAGCTAGTTGCAATAGTTTCTGCATGACTATATTTGCCATGAATAATAGAAGTAGATTTTTTCTTTTTATGTTTTTCCACACTATACCAAACTTTAGAAACCCAAGGGCAAGTAGTATCAACAATTTGGCAATTTTTCTCCTTTAAAATCTGCATTTCCTGAACACTTGCACCAAAAGCAGGTAAGATTACTACATCATTATATCCAGCTACAGAGAAATCTTTTTTACCATCAATTACAGGGATAAATTTAATTTCCATATCCCTCATATCTTGATTCACAGAAGGATTATGAATTAGTTCGTAAGTAATCCAAATTTGTTGGTTAGGAAAATGTTGACGGGTTTCATAAGCCATTGCTACTGACCTTTCCACACCCCAACAAAAACCAAAAGCTTTTGCGAGTTTAATAGTAACATCGCCTTTTTTTAGGGTATAGTTATTATCTCTAATTTCTTGGATTAGGTCACTTTGATAAACAGACTGCATTACTGTAGCTACTTCTTTACCATGACCAAATCCTTTGCGGTTATAATTCTCAGATTTTTTTAGTTCCCTAGTAAAAGCTTTTGTATCCATCATTTTTTGTTATTAAACTTTGCTGAAATTTTTTCGATCTTACAATATTTTTCAACAGAAAAATTGAAGAGGTCTATTTTAATGAGAATAGAGCGACAAAAGTTTAGCTAGATTAAGACAGATGGGAAAATCTATAGCCAATTTTCGGAGAAAACTCTATATAGCGCTACGCATTAAGGCTCTTGACATTTCTAAATCCTAAAACCCTTTATTAGTCTACTATTCCCTATTCCCTATTCCCTATTCCCTAGCGCGTAGCGCTATATGTACTGTTGCGCTATAGTTGCCCACCTCTATATATAGTATTTTTCCGACATCTCATCTACAACTAAAATGGCAGAGATTTATTTCTGGCTCCCCTTAGAGCAAGAAAAGTTT
>JBCDJM010000050.1:0-31411 GCA_038747755.1 Cyanobacteria bacterium P01_H01_bin.35 | reverse complement strand
TTCTACCTAGAAACATTTTTTCATTACTGCTCGAACCAGTAATCTCATCATTATCTCTCAAAGCAAATAAACTACCATCACTTCCTAATTCTCCTGGTAATAAAGTCTCAATATCAGGGCCGTCTGTCAAAATAATATCAGCCAATGTTAAATCCTCCTCAATATCTTGTTTTGTTTTTTGCCAAATTGTTCAGATAACATTATATTTGATTCCAGAGATTTTTTTTGCCTTAAACGGATTTTTTTTGCCTTAAACGGATTTTTTTTGCCTGTTTTGTAGATTTAGAAATTCTGACTCATTTTGTAATTTCTAGGAGTAATACCAAAATGTTTTTTGAAAGGGTAACAGAACCGACTTGGACTTTTATACCCAACAGTTTGAGCTACTCCAGCAACAGTTAACATCTGCTCTGCTAAGAGATTTTTACCAGGTTCTATTCGGATTTTTTGTAAATATCTAAGGTTTTTGGGAATAGGGAGTAGGGGAGATGGAGAGATAAGTAACAAGAATAAGGAACAAGCACAAAATATTTATTCCGTTAGTTGTATCACATTAATCTAAAATATGCTGTTTCTTTTTTTCTGTAGTCTACTTTTGTAAAAAACCGCTATAAGCACAAATAAGCAAATCACTATTACAGCTAACTTCATTTAAGTTAACTACACCTGTGGCGGGCAAAATACCCACACCAGAAAAGTTTGATTCTTAACATTTATACCTCATATACCGCAAGCATTCAGCCGTCAGCTAACCTTAGAATTGCTTGATTCTTTACAAAAGCTGAAAGTTAATAGCTGAATGCTTACCATATACCCACTGGATTGACAATCAAATCAAGGAATTATTATTACTATGAATGAACTAAAAATTACACTTCTAGGTCCGAGTGCTGTTGGAAAAACTAGCCTATTAACTTCAATGTACGAACAATTTAAAAGAATAAGTTTTCAGGCAAATCTCCAACTTATTCCAGAAGCAGAAAGTAATGCTATTCTCAAAAAACGCCTGAAGGAATTAAAAAGTTTGGCAGAAAGTTTTAAGGTACAACCTGGAGCAGGGATTCCTGGTTCTTCAGAAGTTCGTTCTTTTATCTTTGACTTAGCTGAACAGGATAAAAAACCATTTTTAAGACTGAATTTTTATGATTATCCAGGAGGTTTTATTTCTGAGAAAGCTAGTCCTAATGAAAAGAAATTTGTGAGAGAATTAATGAATGATGCTGCTGTGGTTGTTATTGCTATTGATACTCCAGCATTGATGATGTCGAAGGGAAAATTTAATGAATATGTGAATAAACCAAAGCAAATAACAGCTATGTTCAAAGAAGCTTATAAAGATATTCAGGAACCTCGGTTAGTAATATTTGCTCCAGTTAAATGTGAGATGGAAATGACAAAAGGAGAGAGGGCAGCCAAACAATTATTAGAAAGAATAAAAAAGGAATATGCCGATTTACTGAATTTTTTATCTTCTCCCACTTTAAATTCTCAAGTTGCCATAGCTATTACTCCGGTGCAAACTTTAGGATGTGTAGTTTGTACAATGATTGAAGAACCAAGAAAGGATTATTTACCTACCTTTGGATTTAGAAAAATTAGTCGCGATGCCCAGTATAATCCCCAGGATAATGACCAACCTTTACGTTATTTATTGCGGTTTTTGTTAAAGATATACCATGAGAAGCGCACCCATAAATTTTTACAAGTTGTGATGAATTGGATGGGTTTAGATGCTCATATTAAAAATGCTCTAGTTCAGTTTTCTAAGGGTTGTAAAAATACTGGTGGTTTTGCAGTATTGCAGGGGAAAGAGTTGTTATAGACATGGATAATTGATAATTGATAATTGATAGGTTAGCTGAAAAAAGCAGAGTTTCGTAACATTCTTTTTTAAAATTGGTATAGCGCTACGCATTAAGGTGTTTGACATTTCTAAATCTTGTTTGCGCAGCATGACCTAGGAAAACCCTTTGATAGTTTACTATTCCCTCTCTTGGTGCGCCTTCCGCAAGCGAGCTGTCGTCGTCGCGGGGTCGCAGCGCTTGCGTCTTACGCCGACACGGGGTCGCACCGCTATTCCCTATTCCCTATTCCCTAGCGCGTAGCGCTATATTAGACAAAACCAAAATATTTAGTAGGGGCGAATGGCATTCGCCCCTAGAGATAGTGTATAATCTCATCTTTTACTTAAGTTCTGTCTAAAAAGGCTTAAGCTTTAGAATATCAATACTTTTAGATTTAATCAGCAAACCCTAATTAGAGATAGTTTTCATTTCGATTTTATCAATTATCAATTATCAATTATCCATTATCCATTATTAAGGAGATTTATATGGAAATATATATTGAGAGTAGAGGTTTTTCTCAGGATGATGATTACCGTTGGTTAAAGGTTACTGAAGAAAGTCAAAGCAGAGTAGACAAACAAGATTTACCAACTATTATTCAAGAAGCAACTCAATTAATTGATAGTGAGTCTGCTTCAATCGTTTTAAGTCGAAAAAATAATACTTTACTGTTTTTATTAACAAGTATTGAACCTGTAGATCGAGTAGATTTTGCCCATCGCCAAATTCGCATTTCTGTAGGTTGGTTAATGCCAGATTCTTTAGATAATGAAATAATTTTACGGATGTTAGCTGCTACTGCTTTAGATACAGAAGAAAGACAACATTTAACAACAGAAATTAGTCAAGCTGTAATCTTAGGAGGAGAGCTAGGGTTTCAAGTTGATTTTGAACATATACAGAAATTAACTAATATTAGTGCATCCCAAAACTTACTTCAAGATAAGTTGCCAAATCCAACTCAAAAAATTGCTCAACTTTCACTACAACGTCAACAAGAATTAGCATCCGAATTGAAAGAATATTCCTTGCCAAATCAACATAATTTAATAGTAGTTGTTACGGGAATAAAAAAAGAACAAGCTTTAATTGATGCTAATGTTTGGCGTGGTTTATCTAGTCTGGTTGCCTATTCAGATTGGCAGATTATAGGTCAAAATTTGCCAGAAAAAAATTTTTCTAGTAAACTCTCAAAATACTTTAATAATCTAATGATAATTATTTGGATTATTAGTGCAGTTTCTTTATTAGCTAAAACTTTAAATTTTTGATAATTTAACTAGATTTCTCAGGGATAAATAGATTTTATTAATTATTAAAATAATGGTATAAAAAGATACTATGCTTTGAGCTTTTGTTAATTTTAATGAACGCAGTATAAAAGAAATTAATTTGCTGATATCTTTTATTGAGGCAAACTTTGGTAAAATCCTAGAAATAGTAGATAATATCTGCCAAAATATAAGTCACCAAAAAACTGCTAAATTAATCTTACAAAGGAGAGCAAATATGCCAATTCCACAAATTTATAATCGGGATGTTTTTATTCTAATAGATCGTAGTGGTTCCATGACAATATCTGATGCTACGACAGGCAGCAAAAATCGTTGGCAATATCTTCAAGAAACTGTACAAGGTCATGTATTTGAAATTCTATCTGAACAAGATGATGATTATGGAACTATTTGTGATGAAGTAACTCTATATTTTTTCAATAGAAATCAACAGCCTACTAAAACTATTTATCTTAGAGATGCTGCCCAAGTCCAATCTGCTTTTAAAGAAAATAAACCAGGTGGAGCGACTTATATTGCTCCGACTCTAAATGAGGCAATATCTCAATGGTTTTCTAATCGAACTGATGATAAAGGTGCTTTTATAATTATTTATACTGATGGTCAAATTGATGATAATCAAGAGTTTATTAATGTTATGGGTAAAACTTGTTCTAATATTAATACTCAGGATGAAATTAAAGTTTTAATGATTGGTGTAGGGAGTGATATTGAAACAGAAGGAGCTATAGATTTTTACTTAGGAATTGATTTGAATGCTAATAAATTTCAATCAAGAAGAGGAGAAGATTGTAATATTTTTATTTTTGATTTAATAGATGAAGTAATGGATGAGGGTATTATTGCTGCTCTTGAACGTCAACTTGAGGGAGACCCTAGAAAAGGATTAGCAACTTGGGTCAAAGAAAGATATCCAAGTTTATATGCTAAATATTTTGGTTCTTAATAGACATCAAAATTGGGTCTAAAACCCCGCCTTTTAATCAGTTATCAGTTAAATATTTTTTCTAGTTTGATTGCGCCTAACAGAGTAAGAATTTAACTTCTGTACAGGTAATTTATGACTTCAGACTTCAGAAATCCCCGTTACAAAAACAACTTCTGACTTCGTTAACGTAGGGGCTTGGTCTCCCAATCCCTCTTTGGCTTGGGTTTGGAGACCAAACCCCTACCGTTTTTTCTGCAGATGTGATTTCTTATGGCTATATCGTGTTTTAAATCACAGAGATTTCCTAGTATAAATCACATTTAATTAAGTATATAAATCACGGCTATCTCCGCAAAAAAACTTAAAAATAAGAATAGTAAACTTAACTTTAATACGGAATTGATCATATTCATGCTGAAGCTGAATATGATAGTTAACCAGTGAGGTCAAGTTTGCGGATATATCTGCGGAATTACCGGGGTAAAGGAAGAGGAAAAAATTTTGATTAATCTTAATCCCCCCTTTTTTTATTTCATGCTTTACCTATAACTTGGGTGAATATTGATGGTTAGATGAGTGGGGTGAGGAGAAAAAAGAAATTAGGAAAAGTCATTTAAGTAGGTAGAGAAAATTATTTGTGTATTTACTCATTAACTATATTCTTTTTGCTGTTGGCCTTTGCTCTCTTTCTTATTCACAAAACTACTCTATTATTGAGCATCTAAAAATTAAGTAATTCCCCTGACCGGATTTAGAAATATACTCTTGAAAAGTTTATTAATAGTTTATAAAATATCGGAGCAAAAATAATGCAAGCTAATTATATAAATCAACCAATGAGTAAGGAAAAGTTAGAGCAGTTAGAAGCATTAACTAAAGTTATGATTGTCAGTTTTCTGTGGCAGAGTTCTGGTTTAATGGAAACACCTACCAAAACCAAACAGAATACTATAAAACAATCTCAAACTAATCTTGAAACAAAGTATCCTGAAAAAAAATAATGATGATGTGGTTGTTGCTGCGCCGACAGCACATCATTTTCTAGTGAATATATTCTCTGAGGATACGGTGACGCTTTGGATCTTGCAACTTTTTCAATGCTTTAGACTCTATTTGCCTAATTCTTTCCCGCGTTAAATTAAAAATATCACCAATTTCTTTCAGGGTCTTTTCTTGACCATCATCCAAACCAAATCGCATCTGCAACACATTTCTTTCACGTTCAGTTAAAGTGTTTAGAACAGTTTCTACATCTTCTTGCAGACAATTTTCAAAGACATATTTTGCTGGTGTTTTTCCATCGAATTCGATCGCTTCGTGATCGATCATATTTTCTCCTTTACCTATAGGGCCGTCTAAAGATAAAGTTTCTTGAGCGCATTCTACAATAAATCGCAATTTTTCAGTTGTCATCTCCATTCGTGTAGCGACTTCTTCTGCAGTTAGGAGAGAACATTCTATTGACATCTGCTTAACTATTTTTTTTATTTGGGTAACAGTTTCGTAGAGATAAACTGGCAACCTGATCATCCGAGAATAGTCACAGATCGCTCTGGTAATAGCTTGTCGAATCCACCAAATACCATAAGTAGAAAACTTATAACCTTTTGTATGGTCAAATTTTTCTGTGGCACGAATTAATCCTATACTTCCCTCCTGAATTAAGTCTTGGAAGTCTAACCCACGGTTTTGATATCGTTTGGCAATTGATGTCACCAGTCGCAAGTTAGCTGTCACCATTTTCTTTTGAGCTAGTTTACCTTTTCGTAGGCGTTCCCGGAGTTCTAATGTACTCATTTTTACTACTGCTGCCCATTCTGTTTCATTAGGCGATCGCTTGAGCTTTTCCTCTAATTTTTCATAAATTCGCTCTAAAGCTAATAATTCATCAATTTGATGTGCTAAATGAATTTCTTCCTCAGCACCCAAGCGTGGTACTTGATTAATTTGCTTGTGATAAAGTTGAATTGAGTCTTCAGTAAATGTTGCGATCGGCGGTTCTTTATCTATGTCGTAGCTACTTTCAGTATTATCTTTATTTGTAAATTCTTCTGTATATTCCCAAGAATTTAGAGCTACATTTTCTAGCCAATAAGTATCATAATAACTAGGATTTTTACAGTCAATTAACCACCATTTAATTTGCAAATTTCTATGTTCTCTACTCTGAGGAGCAACTATGACTAACTGATTATACTTTTTTGTACAAATGAGTAATTTTTTTTTTTTGCTTCTAGACAGAGTTTGATAAATAGTTATTATTTTTTCTTGAAGTTTAGGATTAGTTTTAAATGCTTCTAGTCCTAACTCTAACAGAAATACTTCTAAATCATTTTCTTCATAGTTATGAATTTTATAAGCATCATAGACAATTTCGCTCCAATAACTTGATAGTTCTAGTTCTTGTATATCTAAATGTTCCAGTTGAAAATTATAGCCAAGTTTTTCAAACAAAGTTACTATTTTTTTTTTGCTACTAATTTTTCGTATATCGTCTAGTTCTAATGAATGCCCTATCATTATCATCTGTACTCCACAATTAATTTATCTTAACTAGCTATTAGCTATCAGCGCTTCAGCTATCAGCTTAGATCATTGTGTATAGCGCTACGCATTAAGGTGTTTGACATTTCTAAATCCTAAAACCCTTTATTAGTCTACTATTCCCTATTCCCTATTCCCTATTCCCTAGCGCGTAGCGCTATATAAATTGAAATGTCTGGAAAGCAAAGTATTCCGGAAAGGAAAAGCTTCGGTTTAAATCCCCTTTAAAAAAAAGAATACTGAATGCCGAAAGCTGAACGCTTTTTAAAGCATTATTTTTTTAATATAGGCAAATTTATGAGGAACATTTTTTTTGTTTCTTAAATAATTGTATGGTTTGTGAGAGTAATAGAACTTCGTTTTGATTAGCGAAATACCTATTTTTCTCCTAGTTACTCAAAGCTTCAACTCATGCAAAGCTTTACACTAAGCCAAGATAAGTAGCGATCGCGCTTGGGAAATTTTAGCTATCACTACCATCAAAGAGCTTTATGAATTTGTACTTTGTTTCTTTATACCATATTTATCTTATTATGTCAATAATTACGTTCAAAATCTTGAAATTATTATGTTTGCAGGGGATTAATCAATATTATATACGCTTACCATATTAACAAAATTATGTCAAAATTTTATTGTTTCTCAGGCTAAGGAAGTACATCCATATTTCTATTCTTCATACCTGTTAAGGTGTTCCCTAAAACCTATAATTTTCAGGACTTGCGCAGGGGAACCCAGAAACCTGGTTTTTTCATCAATATTTATTGTTAAAAACAAAGATTTATCCCAAAAACCCGGTTTCTTTGCGTAAGTCCTGACTTTGTAACTTAGTCAGTATGGGAACTGCTATATATTTAGTTGATAAATAGGCTGAAAAATTAATAGCCAAATCTAATTTTGATAATATATATTCATACATCTGTAATTAACAGAGAAAGGATTGAAGTAATTAATAATTATTAATTAATCATCAGCAAACTGATAGATTTTGACAATAAAATTAACAGTTTTTATGAAGACAAACTAGGAGAAAAATATGGAAACTCTATTAGGTATTTGTCTAGGTGTGGGGTTAAGTGCAGCTTGTGGGTTTCGCATATTTGTGCCTCCACTGGTGATGAGTATTGCAGCACAGTCAGGACATTTACAACTATCTGATGATTTTATTTGGATGGGTACTCCGGGAGCAACGGTTGCATTTGGAGTAGGTGCATTTGTGGAAGTTGCTGCTTATTACATTCCTTGGGTAGACGAGTTATTAGATATTATTGCTACACCAACAGCAGTCGTTGCGGGTACCATAATTACAAGTTCATTTGTGAGCGACATGAGTCCAATGTTACAGTGGACGATCGCCGTGATTGTAGGTGGAGGATCTGCGGGAACAGTGCAAGGTTTAACAGACGTTACCAGGTTAGCTTCTACTGCTCTGACAGGAGGTTTTGCAAATCCTGGAGTTTCGACAATGGAGTTACTTAGTTCCACAGTATTGTCGATGTTAGCGATTTCTGTACCACTTTTAGCCGCTGTCGTAGTATTTGTAGTAATTGGGTTGCTATTATCAGGAGTTAAAGCTTTGCATCGTAAATTGAGGAAAAGAAATAATACAGAAATACCACCGACTGAAATAGAATAGGTAGGTATAGGGGTGAAAAAGAACGTAGGAACGTTCCTTTTCCATGGAACTTCCCTACAATAATATAGACGCTTTTTTTAATAAGAAGATATTAGCACTAAGAATATTCCTATTATCTTAGCTGAGTTTGATCCTGAAAATTCAATAGGCGATGCTACTCCTCTACTAAACGAAAATCTAAATTAGAATTAGGGCAATCTGGATTTCCTTTAGATTCAACAACTTCAACAAGAATTGCTTCACCAATAATTTCGCGGTCTGGGTTAAATCTAAGATTTTGTCCAGATGTTTTATTAGATGGAAGATTTACTTCTTTAAGTTTTTCCAAAACTGTAGTTCTGCTTGGATTATCGCCAGAATTAGATAAAGCATAAATAAAAGCTTTAGCTGCATCATAGCTGGTAGCAGTACGCCAGTCAATCTCTTCTTCTTCTCCCCACAAATCTCTTGGTTCCGTTACAAATGTTTGTGCTGCTGGTAATTCTTTATGCCACGGTACTGCCAAAATCAAACCTTTAAATGCTTGCTTATCCTTGTTTAAAGTATCACAGTCATAAAGAGGATCACCAGCAAATAACTTTAATCTTTGGCTTTCTGGTAGTTGATCATTAGCTTGAGCAATCTGAACTGCTAAGTCAATTTTTTCTAAATTAGAGAATAGCATCCCTACTTCGACTTGGTTATCTACAGCTCCTTGAACTTTTTGCTTTATATCAAAAGGCGGTTGATTTAAGTTTATACTTGTAACCTTTATGCTAGACTTCAATGTTTTTAAGTGAGAATCAAAATAATCCTTTAGATTTCCACTAAACACACTTTCCTTGTTATAAAAAATCACAATCTTTTCTATAGATTGAGATTGGATATATTCAGCTAGCTTTTGAGTCATTACAGAGTTATCAATCACTGTTCTAAAAAAAGTATCACTTTTCAATTCTGTGCTTGTGCTAGTAGAAGAAATAACTGGCAAGTTTGCTTTCTCATATACTTCTAATGTGGCGTCAGTAGCATCACTGGAATTATGTCCTATAACCCCTAAAATGGATGTTTTTTGAACTATTTCTTGGGCTACTTTCTTAGATATTTTAGGCTTATTATTATCATTAGCCATAATAATTTCCAACAACCTACTCTTATTATTTTGTGAGAAGTCAGTCTTTTTATTATATTCATTTTGTGCTTGAGCAACACCCCGCAAAATCTTTTTAGCTCTTTCCATATTATTATTATCTGTTGGTACAACTACAGCTATAGTTAGAAAATTGCCACGATCGCGAGCTAGAGAATTGTTATAGTAAATCAAAGGTTCTGGTTCTTTGGGATTAGCCTTGACAAGTTCTTGAAAACAATTAGCTGCTTGTTTATAATTTTTATTTTTAAATTTTTGATTACAACTTAAAATATTATAATTTTCCTTGTTAGTCTTAGAAAATAGTGTTTTTTCACCACTACTAAACCTTTGTTGAGAATATAGTACAGATTGAATTTTTTGTCCCATAAATATTCCTATTACCATTATTATAGAAACTGCTGAAATGAGCAAACGAGGTGGAATATTTATAGATTTTTCCTGGGTTTTAAGGTGTTCAAGTTTACCTTTAGCTTCTGTATTATTAGGATCAATTTGTAATATTTTTTTATAGACCTTTTTAACGAAGTTGAATTTTTTTTTCAGTAAACGATTATCTTGGAAATAATCTTTTCCATATCTAAATTAAGGAACTATAAAAATTATGCAAAGCATATTGCTAGCTTGCTCGTCCATTTCACGATAGATTTTATGGATTCTTTATTTTCTGACAAATACTTAATCACATTTGTTACTTTTTCTGCTTGTTGATGATTCATCAAATTGAGAAATATTTTCCTTCTTTGTCTAAGTGTTTCTAAATCAGTATTTTCAATTTCTCTAATTACCCACCACTCCATAATTGTTGAATAAAATAAATAAACTGTATTTTCTTTTTCTGTATTGCGTTTAATTATTCCCCATTGTTCTAAATCAATCAACTCTCGTTCTTTATGACTAAAAACAATAGTAATATCACCTAAATTATAGCGTTTATTTTGCACACGACCTGCTAACTTAGATAATGCAATTAACATTAACAAAGTCTGTTCTATTTCATTAGCAAGTTGCCATGTTCGCTGAAAAAAGTGCTTTGTTGCTGCGAGAAAATCTCTAACAAATACCTCAGCACTAATAGCTTCTCCAGAGCGTATTTTGTTGTGCAAAATAAACCCTGAATTTTGTAGTAAAGCTGGATTTCCACCAGCAATTTCTTGAATTCCATCCCGCAGTACCGGTGTCAATTCTATTCCTCTCAACAAAGTATCTACTTCATTTTGATTCAGCGGTTTTAATTGTTGAAATACATAATGATTGTACCAAGGAGATTTTTCTGGTGTCAGACTAGGACCAGTTTCATTAAGCCGTCGCAATGAAGTTACAATCATTGATAAATACTTTCTTTCTGAGGAGTGATATACCAAATTACGGCACTCGCTCAAAAATACTTCTACATCAGTTTCAGTATACTGAGAATTAGAACGAAAAGTCGCATCATAATCATCTAAAAGTAGCACTAAAAATTTGCTTTGGTGACCTATTTTTCTCAAAACTAAACGTAAGTTATCTTTGGTTAATTTTGGCTGTTTTAATAATTCTCGAGTTGTTTGTTGTAGAATAGCATTACCTTCAGTTTTTTCTCTAATTAAATCAATAATCCTTTGCCAAAAACTAGCTGGCACGAAAGGCGTAATTTCTTGGCAATCTAGATAAACAATTACCGCTGCAGATGGATCGATACCTTGTGACTGCCAGACTGGCTCAGATGTTAGAAGGTTAAGGAAAGAAGTTTTTCCCATACCTGGGCCACCCCAAATAGCCAAATTACTGCGACTGTATATTTGGTCAAATGCGATCGCGATTAAATTTTCCCGCCCCACAAAACGTTCTGGGGGAACTGCACGACCGACAATGAAAGGATTTCTCTTTATCTCTATAAATCGCTTAATTCCCGTCAATCTATTCTTTGCTGATATGTTGTCAGGATCGAGATTTAATATTTTTTCAAACTGTTCCTTGGCTGTTTCCCACTTTTTTTGCTCCATTAACTTTTCCCCGTAACCTAAAAGCGATTTCACTAACCCATCCTCAGCTCGGATTCGATTAACTTTGTATCCTTCTTCGTAAAATTTGGCTGCTTTACTAAAGTCTTCAGTCTCTAGGTATGCCTCTGCCGAATCAAGTAAAGCCTTGAAATGGTTGGGATTGATTCCCAAAACCTGCTCATAAAGAGCAATGACACTCTGCAGCGTAACTGATTTTTGTCGTAAGTCTGTGGCTAATTCATAAATGCGATTAGCTTCTAGACTCAGCTTCTCTAGTTCCTGTATTTCATCCTTCAGAGAATACCGTTTCAATAGCCAACGACGAACTAATTCAATTTTTACTTTATATCTAGGAACTTTATCCGAAGGGAACTCTGAACTTTTTTCTAAAAAACCCCATTTAACTAATTTATCTGCTGCTTGAAACAGATATTCTGTAGGAACAACTCCATACTCTTTCAACAATCTCAATGGTTCCTTCACCACTTGAGTAGGTTTCATAGCTGCTATCCTTTGAGCTTCTGCTACTGCTGAGAATATCACTCGCTCCGGTATTGGCAGTCCATCCCGAAACCATGTCAACCCACCTTCAGCACTTTCAATTGCTCTATCTACAATCATTTTATTCACATCTGCGCTGCTCACTTGCCATTCTTCTTCTGCTTGTGCTTGCTGGAAAATTTGAAAACAGATTACTTGGGTAAAATAGGGATGGCCTGCGGAAAGTTCTAATATGGCTGCGATCGCATCATGTTGATATTCTAGCCTTCCCTTAGTAGGTTTAGTAATCAACTGGCTAGCACTTTCTTCATCCAACAAACCAATTTTTTGATTGGGCGCTCTGCGAAATAAATTGAGTAAGTTCTCCATCTCATCCAGTCGCCTTCCTACAACTGGAATAATGAAAAGTTGCGGATGATTTGAAATAATAGACTGTAAGTATGGGAAAAAATGTTTTATTGCTGATGCCGGATTATAATCGCTCAAAACATCAAATTCATCCAGTAACAATACTAAATTTTTGTCACCTAAAATTTCAAATACTTGAGGTAAAAAGTTTTCAGAAAAAATCTCAGGATTTGCTTCTAAATCTGTCTTTAAAGGTGGCTTTATATTATCTAGTTTTAGCTTAAATTTTATAATTATTTCTGTGGCTAATTTCTCCAATACTTCTCCAAGATTTAGCTTGGCTTGATCTTGAAGATCGAAGTAAACAAAAACAAACTTATCGCCTCCCACAAAATTAGGAATTTGATGTAAAACAGATGACTTACCTATTCTGCGTTGACCTTGTAACAATATAACTTTTGCATCATTGTTTAAATTAGCATCTATAAAGTTAAACAGATTATCTCTACCAAAAAATAATTCCTTTTCATAAATTGGACGACCAATTATGTAGGGATTTTTCCGATTAGCTGAAAGTATCATGTTAATTAATTTTAAATTAGCTTATTAGACCGACACAACTAAAATGGTGCGTTACGATGGATTGTTAAATGCCACAAGCAGTCTAAATTTTAGCCGTAAATATGTACCCTGTAAGTTTTTCTCTCTTTATAAAACTAGCTCATAAATCCATTCTACTATAGATGCTACATCCTCTCTATTTTCCCACAAAACTCGAATTACATTTTTAACTCTATCTAATTGCTTATGATTCATCAGATTGAGAAATGTTTTCTCGCGGTTTTTAAGTTCTTCATCATTACTATTCTTGATTTCCTGAATTACCCACCATTCCATCAAAGATGAAGCAAAAGAGTAAATTTTTTTATCCTCAGTTTTATTACAGATAATTATACCACGTTCCTCTAAATCATTAAACTTTTGCTCTTTTTGGCTAAAAATTATATCAATATTACCCAAGTCATAACGCTTCTTTGTTCGTGGCAAACGACCTTTTAAACGAGATAAAGCAATAAGCATTAAAATAACTTGTTCTTCTTCAGTTGAAAGCTGCCATATATCCTGAAAAAAATGTTCCGTTGCTGCCAAAAAATCTTTAGCAAATGTCTCAACATCCCGGGATTCCTGAGATTGTAATTTATTGTATAAAATAAATCCTGCATTTTGTAACAAAGTAGGATTACTATCAGCTATTTCTCGAATCCCATCTCGTAACTCAGGTGTCATTGGCAGTCCACTTAAAATATTTACGACTTCCTTCTCCGTAAATGGCTTAAGTGGTACAAAAAAATAATGATTATACCAAGGAGATTTTCCTGGTTTTAGAATAGGACCTATATCATTTAAACGTCGCAATGAAGTAACAATCATTGACAGATATTTACTCTCCTCTGAATAATGAGCTAAACTACGACACTCACCTAAAAATTCCTCGATATTTTCTACTTGATATTGAGGATTTTCGTCCATAACAACATGATAATCATCTACCAACAAAACTAAGTATTTATTTTGCTCTCCTATCAATTTTAATGCTTGGCGTAAATCATCTTTATTTACTTCTGGTTTAGCGAGTAATGTATTAATTTCTGAATATAAAGAAGTATCTTGTTGAAACTTTTCAGCTAGCAAATTAAGAATTTCTCGCCAAAATTTAGAAGCCAGGAAAGGTTGGATACTTAAGCAACTGAAATAAACAATAATAATTGTAGATGGATCGAAGCCTCGTTTCTGCCAAACTTCAGGAGACTTTAAAACCTCTAACAAAGATGATTTGCCCATACCTGAACTCCCCCAAATTGCTACATGACTATTATTAGCAATTTGAGCAAAAGTGCTATTAATTTCATACTTGCGCCCCACAAAACGTTCTGGGGGAACTGTTTTACCGACAGTGAAAGGATTTCTTAGAGTAGCCATTATGTCTTGATTTTAAAATTTGAGGAAGGACTTGCAGATTATACTTCTGCGAATTCCGCTATTATAACTTTACAGTTAGCTAAGTAGGTAGGTTTAAAAAGAAAAGAAAGAAACCCTCTAGACAATTTTATTAATGTTGACGAGAAATATTAGAAGCTGAGAAATTAACTTATTCTTTTACTACTCATAATGATATTTACAGGCAATAATAATAATTTCATCATCAGTTACTTTATAAACTAAACGATGCTCGTCATTGATACGTCTTGACCAATAACCACTGAGTTCATATTTAAGAGGTTCTGGTTTGCCTAAACCAGAAAATGAAGAACGGTCAATATCTTTAATCAGAGTAACTATTTTCTGATGAATTTTTTTATCAATTTTCACCCACTCAGTAAAGTCTGAAAAAGCAGAAGCTTCAAATACAATTCTTTTACTCACTCGATTTCCTCTAATGAAAATTCAATTAAATTGGTTTGACCCTCGACATTTTTTACAGCATTTAACAGTCTACTTTTGTTAGCTTCACTTTGAAATAAGTAAGCTGTTTCGTCAACTTCAGAAACAATAATTTCAATTTCTTTTTCTATTAAACTTTCAATATATTGTTCGACTGATAAATCTTGTGACTTAGCTTTTTCTCGAATTATATCTTCAATTTCCGGTTTTAAATTAATAGTAATCATTATCTTTTCTGTGGGTTTACAATACTGCTAAAGGCCGAAAAAAAACATTACTTATAACAATAATATAGCAATCCTAGACTATGATGACAATAATTAGTCTTTTTTCGTTACCCTAATAGTATAGTAACTTTTATAAAAATTAGGCCATGAAACGTATTGTCTTAATCGCAGGTTTTGAATCTTTTAACACCGGACTATATCGCCAAGCTGCTCAACTGGCAACTTCCCGATGTCCAGACTTAGATATCCAAGTATTTAGCGATCGCGCCCTTTCCGAACAACCAGAAACTGTCGCTACTGCTCTGGAAAATGCTGATGTTTTTTTCGGCAGTCTGCTTTTCGACTACGACCAAGTTTTATGGTTGCGCGAAAGAGTACAAAATATTCCTATCCGTCTCGTTTTTGAGTCAGCATTAGAATTGATGGCATTAACAAAATTGGGAAAATTTGTTATTGGAGACCAACCGAAAGGAATGCCAAAACCAGTCAAGTTTATTCTCAGCAAATTTTCCAGTGGGAGAGAGGAAGATAAACTTGCTGGTTATATCAGTTTCCTGAAAACAGGTCCGAAGTTACTCAAGTTTGTACCAGTGAAAAAAGTGCAAGACCTCCGCAACTGGTTGATAATTTACGGTTATTGGAATGCAGGCGGTACAGAAAACGTCGCTGCTATGTGTTGGGTGTTGGCAGAAAAATATTTAGACTTAAAAGTCGGAGAAATACCCCCACCACTGGAAACTCCCAATATGGGTTTACTGCATCCAGACTACCAGGGTTATTTTGAGTCTCCCCGAAAATATCTGGAATGGTATCGCCAAGAAAAACAAACTTCTCCAACTCCAGTTGTTGGCATTTTGCTTTACCGCAAGCACGTCATTACCAAACAACCATACATTCCCCAACTTATCCGCAAATTTGAAGAGGCAGGTTTAACACCTCTACCCGTATTTATCAACGGTGTCGAAGGTCATGTTGCTGTCAGAGACTGGATGACAAGCGCTTTTGAAAGTCAGAAGTTAGAAGTCAGAAGTCAGAAGTTAGATGAAAGTCAAAAGTCAAAAGGCAAAAATCAAAAGTATGATTCTGTTCAACCAATACTTTCCTTATCTCCCGAAGCAGTGGAAGTTGATGCAGTCGTTTCTACTATTGGTTTTCCGTTGGTGGGGGGACCTGCGGGTTCAATGGAAGCAGGACGACAAGTGGAAGTTTCTCAACGCATCCTCACCGCCAAAAATGTACCCTATTTTGTCGCAGCACCCCTACTCATTCAAGATATCTCTTCTTGGATGCAGCAAGGTGTGGGAGGTTTGCAAAGTGTCGTCTTATATGCGTTGCCAGAATTAGATGGAGCAATAGATCCCGTTCCCCTGGGTGGTTTAGTGGGAGAAGATATTTCTTTAATTCCGGAGCGAGTAAAACGCCTCACGGGTAGGGTGAAAAATTGGATAAAACTCCGTCAGACACCCCCCGCAGAAAGAAAAATTGCTGTTATTCTTTATGGTTTTCCTCCTGGTTATGGTGCTACAGGTACAGCAGCATTATTAAATGTGCCGCGATCGCTCCTCAAATTCCTCCACGCTCTGAAAGAGGAAGGTTACAACGTTGGAGAAATTCCCGAAGATGGAGAAGAACTTATCCGTCAAATTAAAGAAGCAGACGAAATTTATTCTTCCTATTCCCCGCCCCTTTCCAAGAAGCAAAACACTCCTCCTACCTCCCCCCTTTCAAAGGGGGGAATGAGGGGGGATAACAACCAAGTTAATCTTAAAAGTCTCGAAAAATGGCTAGGGTATCTATCAACAACTCGCATCGAAAAACAATGGGGAAATCTCACCCGCACAGGCATAAAAACCGATGGTGAAAATTTCCATATTGGGGGAATTCAATTAGGAAATATTTGGCTCGGTGTACAACCACCTCTAGGAATTTCCGGCGACCCAATGCGCCTAATGTTTGAAAGAGATTTAACCCCCCATCCCCAATATGCTGCTTTTTATAAATGGCTCCAAAATGAATTTCAAGCTGATGCAATTGTTCACTTTGGAATGCACGGAACTGTAGAATGGTTGCCTGGTTTACCCTTGGGAAATACTGGCTCTTGTTGGTCAGATATTCTGTTAGGAAATATGCCACATCTATATATATATGCTGCTAATAATCCTTCAGAATCTATGTTGGCAAAACGCCGTGGTTATGGAGTTTTAATTTCTCATAATATTCCGCCTTATAGTCGGGCAGGTTTGTATAAAGAATTAGTTAGTTTGCGAGAGTTAATTTCTGAATATCGGGAAGACCCCCAGAAAAATTCGGGGTTGCGGGAATCGATTTTTAAGAAGATTTTTGACACTGGTTTAAATTCAGATTGTCCGTTTGAGTATGGCAAAAAATTAGGGATTGAATTTACGGCAGAAAATGCGCGGATGTTTAGTGCAGATGTAGTTAATCCCTATTTTGTGGAAATTTACGAATATTTGCAGGTTGTGGAACAAAGATTATTTTCTTCTGGTTTGCATACTTTGGGAGAAGTGCCGAATCAGGAGGAATTAAAATCTTATTTGGAGGCTTATTTTGGGGAAGAAATCCCAGAGCTAGACACGGATGATGATGTTAAGCAAAGTGTGGAAAATATTCAGAACTTGTTAATGCAAAATTCTGATGAACTGACTAATCTTTTACGGGGATTAAATGGAGAATATATTCCTGCTGCTCCAGGAGGAGATTTATTACGAGATGGTCCGGGAGTTTTGCCAACCGGGCGGAATATTCATGCTTTAGATCCCTATCGAATGCCTTCTCCTGCTGCTTATGAAAGAGGGCGAGAAATTGCTCGAAAAATTATTACTCAACATCTCGAAGAAAATAATAATTATCCCGAAACTGTGGCAGTAATGTTATGGGGTTTAGATGCTATTAAAACTCGCGGTGAATCAATCGGAATTTTATTAGAATTAGTAGGTGCTGAACCAGTAAAAGAAGGTACGGGTCGTATCGTTCGTTATGAATTAAAAAGTTTAGCTGAAGTCGGTCATCCCCGCATCGATATTTTAGGAAATTTATCGGGAATTTTCCGGGATAGTTTTGTCAATATTATTGAATTATTAGACGATCTATTCCAACGAGCAGCAACAGCAGACGAACCCGTAGAACAAAATTTTATCCGCAAACACGCTTTAGCATTGCAAGCGCAGGGAGTAGAAAATATTTCAGCGCGGTTATTTTCTAATCCTGCTGGTGATTTTGGTTCCTTGGTGAATGATCGGGTTGTAGATAGTAACTGGGAGTCAGCCGATGAGTTGGGCGATACTTGGCAGGGGCGAAACGTCTTTAGTTACGGACGCAAAGATAAAGGAGAGGCACGCCCAGAAATTTTGCAAGAATTGTTGAAAGGTTGCGATCGCATCGTGCAAGAAATTGATTCGGTGGAGTATGGTTTGACAGATATTCAGGAATATTATGCTAATACTGGTGGGTTAAAGTTGGCAGCAGAGAAACAACGCGGTAAAAAAGTAAGTGCGAGTTTTGTCGAAAGTTTCTCCAAGGATACCACCCCCCGAAAATTAGAAGACTTGTTGCGGATGGAATATCGCACAAAATTATTGAATCCAAAGTGGGCAGAAGCAATGGCAAATCAAGGTAGTGGAGGAGCTTACGAAATTTCCCAACGGATGACGGCGTTGATAGGTTGGGGCGGTACTGCTAATTTTGCTGATAATTGGGTTTATGACGGTGCTGCCGAAACTTATGCTTTAGATGCAGAGATGGCGCAGAAATTACGGGAAGCAAACCCGGAAGCGTTTCGGAATATTATTGGGCGGATGTTGGAAGCGAACGGACGCGGTTTTTGGCAAACAGATGAGGAGAAGTTGCAGAAGTTGCGGGAGTTGTATGAGGTAGCGGATGAGGAAATTGAAGGTGTGAGTAGGTTGGGTTAAGCGACAGGGCAACCCAACAAACCAAGATATTGTTGACAAACCAAGATAATGTTGGGTTTCGTTCCATGCTGCGCAACCCTAACGGGAACAACCCAACCTACAATTGCTACTTATTTTTGATAGCAATATTCGCAAAGAATAAAACGTAGGTTGGGTTAAGCGGTAGCGCAACCCAACAAACCAAGATAGTGTTAAGTTTTGATAATGTTGGGTTTCCCTCCGCTCAACCCAACCTACAATTTATTACTTTTGTTTCTTTTTATTTCCTGCCACTAAACCACCTAGTCCGATCAAACTTAAAATTAGGCTTGGTTCAGGAGTAGATGTTGGGTTTGAAGAAATGTCTGAGGTGTAAGATACATTATCTATAATAAAATTGGCACTTAAGTTGTTTCCTCGAAATATATCTACCTCCGTAAAAGAATTACTATCATCCAGAATACCAAAAAAGCCGAACTCAACGCTAGCATCTAGAAAGTAATCAACTCCTAAAATCTGAATTCTCGTTGGTGTTGAACCAGGTCTTATATCTCCTCCCCAAGCAGAAATAGAAGAATCATACATAAAATTAACAGATGCTGAACTGTTCCCTTGACCTAATACAGCAGGACTTGAATTAGCAAGAGTCGTAACAATCCTTCCAGAATTACCAAAAACCTGACCGATTTGGGTAACAGTAAAATCACCAACATCTAGCCCCTGAGACTTAATATCAGTTCCATTAAAGCTATCAAATGTTTCTACAGAAAAAGAACTAACGGCTGCTTCCCATTCTGCTCTATCTGTGAAAACCATAACCGCAGCTTCCGCAGATTTATTAAAAGCTATTCCAAGCAGAGCAACAGCTAGGGATAAACTTTTTACAGTCTATGACTGTAAAAAGTTGTTGATTGCATTTTTTTTGTCGGTTTGATTGTAGATCATTATTTTTTTCCTGAATATTGATAGGTTAATTAGGGATGAGCTTTTAGGGACTATAGCTAAATCTAGCTTAAAAGTAAGGCAGAATAACTTTTAGCTCCCACAGCTTTCTTGACTGCTTAGTGGTATCTGATTTTTTTAGTTATTAACAATTTGTTATTTAGTTAACCGAGTATATACTGACACAGGTATTGTGTGGATGACAATAGTTTATGGGTAACTTCACTGAATCTTCATAAAAATCCCCTAAAATTACCCATAACTTTACTAAATCTTCATAAAAGTTTCGGGAATTTATGACCAAATATGGTGGTCATAAGAAAGACTTATTATAGTTTTGGGTTTCCTTGTCTCAAGCAAACCTACATCTACGAAAAGGAGAAGTATTAATAACAGGAAAATTAGCCCCGATTTAATTCTTCTTGTAAATCATTAAAATCAACATTAAAAACATCTTACTTGTTCGCGGGCAAGTGCTTGCAGAAAATCATCTCCCCTTTATAGTGTTGCTGAACTATATTTGTCTGGACTGGGTATGACTCGCAAAGGGGAACGCTAGGCAAAGTGTAGGGGTTTGCTCTCCAAATCCCATTAAAATATTACAAACCTATTTAGGATTGCTATAGTCCTTGAAGAATAATTATTTAGCGATCGCTCCAATGATTTTCTGGTGTAATTTTCTATACTGATAATTATAAAGTGCAATGCCTTAATAGTATAGTAATCCCCAAAAAACCATGAAAGTACACAAATCATCACCAACTCGTCACCTGACAGTGCTATATATTATTGGCCTTAGTGTAATTGCAGGGTTATAAAGAAAGGTCTGGATGAATTGGTAAAAGCAGGTAATTATCCCTATGATATTGTGTTAATAGATTGGTATATGCCAGAAGGAATAGATGGTATTGAGCCAATTCGTCGGATTCGCAAGCAGTTAGATTTACCCCAGCAACCGCGTATTATGCTCGTAACTACTTATGCTCAAAGTGAATTGCCAGATGATGTAAAAGAATTGGGCATAGATGATTTCCTCTCGAAACCTGTGAGTCGCTCTGTATTGCTTAATTCAATCGTTAAAGTATTTTGCCAAACAGACTCTAGAATATCCCCCGATCAAAGGTCTGAGCAATCTAACCAAAGAGTTGAACATTTGCAAGGAATGAACTTACTTTTGGTAGAAGATAATGAGATTAACCAAGAGATTGGTAAAGAGCTACTACAACAAATAGGTTGTCAGGTTAGGGTTGCTAATAATGGTCTCGAAGCAGTTGCAGCAGTACAAGAACATGACTTTGATGCAGTATTAAAAGTCTTTTTTAAATCGACAGGCATAAACTGTTATAAACCTATCCCATTTTTTTCTTCTGATTCCTAATGTTGAAAACTAGATTTTTTTACCTAAAAATAAAGCTTTACAGCGCTTTTCAGATGGATAAACCACATCGTCATAATCAAAACTGCTGTAAAGCCTCTCCTTTCAAGGATGAAAAAAATCCTCTCAAGAAATCCTATTCTTTATAAGAGAAGAGGTAATAATTAATTATTAATTGTTAATTATTGAACACTTTCTGACTTTTTAACCGTGGTTTCTTCCCACGAGGTTTGTTTGTAGTCGCGATCGCCAACACTCCCACTACTTTAATACCTCCTTTCTGCAAAACCTCTATGGCAGAGTTCACTGTTGCACCAGTTGTATAAATATCATCCACCAACAAAACGGAAGCACGGGGACGACGGTTATGCAAATCTTTCCCCACAACAAAAGCATCCTTCACCGTCTCTAACCTCTCCCCAGGAGACAAACCATATAATGCCTGAGTTTGTTTCACCCTTGCCAAACCATTTCGCCGTACCTGCAAACCTGTTGCCTCACAAAAACTATTGGCCAATAGTTCTGCCTGATTAAAACCTCGTTCCCTTTGCTTTTTTTTGTGCATGGGAATGGGTACAACTACCACTTTGTCAAGGGTTGCCACAGTCGAAGCTAACCACCCATCCGCTAACCAATATCCTAGAGGTCTTGCTATTTGTGGGTTATCTTTATATTTCATAGCAGCGATCGCTCGTTTGAGACTGTCTTTATATTGACCCCAAATAAATACGGGTACTTCTCCAGGAAATATTTCTCCCCCACCAGGAAACTGACAGCGCCAAACTTGTTTTTCGCAATATTGACAAAACTCTCTGTCTGCCGATCGCTCACAAAGAGGACACTTAGGCTTAAGAAATATATTTAGAAATGGTTTAAGGATTTTTTTCCAGATAAGTTTAATTATTTTCATTTCAGTTTTGAGAGAGGGAACAGGGAACAGGGAATAGGGAACAGGGAGTAAATAAGATGTGTAATTAATTTTGCTGATGAACTTATCAGTTAACAGTTTTTAGTTACTAAAATATGAATTAGGAGGCTACGAAAATATAATTAATTTTTTTTTTAAAATAACCTTTTTTTATCTGATAAAAATAAGTTTTTTACTTAAAAATAAATTTTAAAAAATAGTTGTTTAAAAATATATGATTCCTGCCTTTAACCTAAAATTTAATAACACACATTAATTTTAAAAAATCAGCTTTTTAATATACTGATATTTCCGTATTTTTTTTCCTCTATTCCATAACTTTAGGGATATTTTATCAAATTAGTATAGCATGAGGAGACTATTTACTGATAAAATCAGAGTAAAGCTAAAAAATAGGGTCTCAAGCATCCCAATTTGGGATGAAAAAAGTAAACTTCAGTATTTTAAACCTCTGACTTCAAGTAGAGGTACTGTTAATGAAGTTCTGACCTAGGAGGGTAACTGTTAAGGCAGTTACAACCATAGGAGGCTTTTCATGTGCGTAGCAAACTGATAACTGAAAAATTGATAGTTTTGTGTATAAGTTTTACTGGCTAAATCAACTTGAATCATCGGACCGGAAGACAGTAGGAGAAAAAGCTTTTTATTTGGCTAATCTCATGGATAAAGGTTATCCAATTAACCCCGGTTTTGTCATTCCAGCAAATAGCTTTTGGCAATTTTTACAACATATTGATTGGTCAGACCCTTTATTAGCTGATTTCCCTCATTCTTCTTTACATTTTAATATTAATGACCATCAACAATTACAACAAATTTCTCAATCAATCAACTACTATATCGTCTATACTGATTTACCATCCGAGTTAGTCTCATCTTTGGAATCTGCTATTAATAATCTTAATGCTGAAGTATTAATTTTTCAACCTTATTTAGCTTCTCCTAAACTAGAAAATTTTGGAATATTAGAACCAACAATTTGTCATGCTAGATCGGAAGAATTTCTCCAAGGAATTAAACAAGTATGGTCAGAAATATTCAAGGCTAAAAGTTTATTATATTGGCATAGTCAGCAAGTTGATATTCAACAACTTCAACCAATGGTCTTAGTACAATCATTACAATCGGCGATCGCTTCAGGAACTATTAAAGCTTTTGCAAATAGTTGGGAAATTCAGGCAACTCATGGTTTAGGAATATCTATTGAGCTAGGGCAAATTATCCCTGACTCTTATCTAATTTCTCCTGAAAATTACACTGTAAAAGAGAAAAAATTAGGGAATAAAATTATAGCTTATAACCTCGATCCAGCCATTAGAAAAGTAAGCTATACCAATACATGGCAAGAAGTTTATCATACTCAAATGCCTATTCCTGATACTTTACCAGCACTGCAAGCTTTTTTCTTGCCAGAAAATGTACAAAAAGAATTTACTTTAGGAGATAACCACCTACAATTATTACTGGAATTAACTCATAAAATAACCCATAATTTCCAGAATAATTTTTGTCTGAAATGGAGTTTATTTAAAGGTGATAGTGATACTGAACCTCAACTATTAATCACCGATTTTAAGAAACTGCAAAAAGAATATCAAGATTTAGAAAAGTTACCTAGTTCGACAACAGAACAAAAAAAACAACCTCTCGAAAATAGTGACGAGCCTCTCATTAAAGGTATAGCAGCATCAGCAGGAAAAGTAACAGCTAAAGCTGTAGTTATTCAGGGTTTTACTCCACAATTAGAAGAATTTCCTGAAGGATCAATTTTAGTTGTATCTGCAGTTATTCCTAGTTATTTGCCATTACTGAAAAATGCTGCTGGAATTATTTCTGAACAAGGTGGTATGACAAGCCATGCTGCAATTTTAGCTAGAGAAATTGGGATTCCTGCTATTGTCGGAGCTACAAATTGTACTCAGATAATTAAAACAGGTAACTATTTATTAATTAATGGCAATAATGGAGAATTACATCTGGTGAAAGAACAGACAAATAATTCTCAAGAACTGGATATAGAAGCAGCAGAAAATTCTCTTCATCCTCAAAACTTTTTTCCCATTGGCACTAAATTACTTGTGAATATCAGTCAAATTAATTCAATTAAAAGAGCGCATAATTTACCTATAGATGGAGTAGGATTATTACGCTCGGAATTAATGGCAATTGAACTGTTAGAAAATCATCATCCTTTATGGTGGATACAACAAGGTCGTCAATTAGAATTAATAGATTTAATAGCACAGCATCTAACTCATTTTGCTGCTGCTTTTTCTCCGAAACCAGTCTTTTACCGTTCTCTTGATTTGGGATTATTTAATTATAGTTATCAAGAAAAAAAATTGACTGAAAAACAAGAACAATTACCGCTAAATTATTCCAGTAATCAAGGTAATCAATATAGTCAAAATATTCATCATCAAAATCTAGGTCAAGAATTAAACTTTTCCCATCAAAATAATTCTGGTCATCCCATCTTAGGACAACATGGCACATTTAGTTATCTGTTAGAACCGAGCTTACTAGATTTAGAAATAAATATCTTATCTCAAGTATATAAATTAGGTTACAGTAACGTTCATTTAATCTTGCCATTTGTACGTTCTGTAGAAGAATTTCAATTTTGTCGGAGTCGAATTGAAACCAAATGGAAAGATAAACCAAATCATTTTCAAATTTGGATTATGGCAGAAGTACCATCAGTCTTATTCTTATTACCTGAATATGTAAAAGCAGGCGTACAAGGTATTGCTATTGGCACTAATGATTTAACACAATTATTGTTAGGTGTAGACAGGGAAAAAGAAGAAATGAACAATGCTTTTGATGCTCGTCATCCAGCATTAATGAAAGCAATTCAGCAATTAATTTATCAAGCTAAAACTGCTGGTATCCCTTGTTCTATTTGTGGTGATGCTCCTGCTTTATACCCAGAAATAATAGATGATTTAATTCGGTGGGGAATTACTTCCATTTCTGTTAATGTGAATGCTGTTGAACAGACTTATCAGGCGATCGCTCGTGCCGAACAACGTTTGATTTTAGAGGCAGCTCGACTCAATAATGGATAATTGATAATGAAAACTACAACAGATTCCGTATTTTCTTCAAACTAATATTACAGCGCTTTTCAGATGGATAAACCACATCATTCTTACTTTGCAAAACGATAATTTAATCTAATGTAAAGGCAGTTGAAGATATCATATCACAAAGCGAAGTAAAGTTCAAAGAGTTTCACAATAAAGATTTAGTCATAAATGAAATAAATTTATTCCCCTTTTGGCAAACTTCTCTTTCCTTACCAAGCTTAGTGTTTTTGGTCTAAAAAGTTTGCTGCATCACTAAGGGAAAATCCATTGGACGGTGAAGGTTTTGCATAAATTGTTAGTTGAATCCAGCATTTTTGACGGTCATTTTCCCCATCTAGAATTCGAAAAACTTAAGCCAGGAATCGTTTTTTGTTCCCTTTGTACCCGTCCTCTACTGACAGAATTTGTTCAAAAAGAGAACGGGTATCTTTATGTGGGAGAGGATATTAAGCGCCAATCCGATTCGGGTACAGATGTTGAGGTGTGTTTGTCTGGCAATATTGCGATCGCGAAGATTAGCTTATGGTGATACAATTTTCCTTCTCAATGGAAGCACGAATTAAACATTAATTTGTCACTTTATGTGACCCTTTGTATTGGTGGGTTAGGCTCAAGCGAAGCTACCCTTATGTGGTGTCAATTTAAATTAGTGCCATAGATTTTTGGCAAAAGTACAAAACTAAAATTTTCCTAAAGAATTATTTTAGCCAAACAATTCACGATACATTGATGTAATCAATCTGCATTAGGATTGCTCCAACATAGATTTTCGATTTGAATCTTTCAGATGGTTTGGTAGTTTCCTGACCCATTGACAGAGTGTAGGTCCTGGAATAGGGCGATTGCCTCCGGTACCAGCGGAGCTGAACGCTTCGTAACCAGAGGCCATAGCCAAATAAACTAAACCTCTGGACATCTCGTCCAGAGTTAACGTTGTTATTTAGAGGTTTTTCTTAATGATTTTGAATCATATTTGGAAGCATCTGTGGAGGAAGGTAGTGGCTGTTGCGATCGCCACCGCCTTCTTTTTTAGTGTCGCTGTCCCCCCGGCAACAGCATGGAGTCTATCCGACCTATTCAAAGGGTTTGGGTGGTTTAGCAAATCCGAACCTGCTGCTACTAGCACCGCTACCGAATCGGATGCCACAACCTTCAGCCTACAACTACTCCACGCTTCCGACTTTGAAGCTGGCCTGGAAGCCATGGAAGATGCACCTCGCTTTTCTGCCGTCCTCAATGCCCTCAAAGACGACTACCCCAACACCCTTTTCCTCTCCTCTGGAGATAACTACATTCCCAGTCCCTTCCTGTTTGCGAGTGGCGATCCGAGCCTCAATAACACCCCTGTGGGCAAAGCTGGCATCGGCCACGCCAATATCGAAATCCACAACCAACTAGGTGTCCAAGCCTCCACTTTTGGCAACCATGATTTCGATCTGGGCACTAAGGAAGTGAGCAACATCATTCAACCTTCTGGCGAATACCGTGGGGCTTTGTTTCCTTATCTGAGCGCGAACTTAAATTTCGGTACAGATCCAGACTTGGCCGACAAGGTGACGGAAAACGGGCAAGAGATTAGCACCATCGAAGCAGGAAAATTGGCTGGAACAGCGATCGCTACACTTGGCAAGGAAAAAATCGGCATCGTTGGTGCAACCACACCTTTGTTGCCAGCGATAGCCTCCACAGGCCAAGTTACCGTACTTCCTAAAAATGACACTGACTACGACGCCCTAGCTGCTGATATTCAGGCTGCTGTAAACGAGCTGACGGCAACGGGCATCAACAAAGTAATTCTTTTGGCCCACATGCAACAGTTGAATATCGAGCGCGACGAACTAGCTCCTCGCCTGCGAGATGTAGATATCATCGTTGCGGGAGGTTCCCATACGTTGCTGTCCGATGAAACAGATCGCCTCCGCGCTGGAGATACTAGCGCTGGTCCCTATCCCATTTTCAAAACTGATGCGGACGGCAACCCAATTATCGTTGTCAACACCAAAGCCAACTATACATATATTGGTCGTCTGGTGGTAGACTTCGATAGGGACGGTATCCTCGTTACCGAGAGCATCGACCCCAGCATCAGCGGAGCCTACGCCACTGACGAAGAAGGAGTCGCAGCTATTGGTGGTACTCCAGACCCGGAAATTGTTGCCATTACCGATGCCCTAAATGAGGTTATCGCCAGTCAGGATGGGAACGTTTTTGGTAATACGACAGTTTTCCTCCGGGGCGATCGCTCCTACGTCCGCACCGAAGAAACCAACCTGGGCAATCTGACTGCCGATGCAGATCTGGCATACGCCAAAACGGTAGACCCCACAACACGGATTGCTTTGAAAACTGGGGGCAGTATCCGTTCCAACATCGGCATCATTAACGCCGCGAGTGGCGGCACCGATCCCAATGACTTTGAACTGTTGCCCCCCGAAGCAAACCCGGAGGCAGGTAAAACAGAAGGACAAGTTTCAGAACTGGACATCAACAACTCTCTCCGGTTCAACAACGGACTCACCCTGATTACCCTAACGGCAGAACAACTCTTACAGACGATTGAACATGGGGTTGCAGGGACGGCTCCCGGTGCAACGCCCGGTCAATTTCCCCAAGTAGGAGGTCTGAAATTTAGTTTCGATCCCGAACGTCCTGTTGGCGATCGTGTTCTCTCTTTAGTCGTTTTGGGCGATGGCGAATCTGATGTGGTTGCTCAAGATGGCGAACTTGTTGGAGATCCCAGTCGCACATTCCGGGCGATTACTATCAGCTATCTCGCTGATGGTGGTGACAGCTATCCTTACCCCAGTTTTTTGAGTGCCGATCCGGTTTTGTTTAATCGTGTCGATCTCTTGGGCGAGCCAGATAGCGATAGTGATGGAAATTTTGAACCAGAGGAGGATCTCAACCAAAACGGGAAGAGGGATGAGGGTATTGCAGAACCTGTTGATGGATTTGCCGACTTCGCTCCTTTCGGTACCGAGCAAGACTCACTGGCGGAATACTTTCATCAAGTTTTCCCTACAGCAGACAGCGCTTTTGAGCAAGCTGACGGCGATTCATCCTCAGACGAGCGGATTCAGAATCTGGCCTTTCGGCAAGATACAGTAATTTCTCAATAGAGTAACTTTTGGTGGATTTCTAAGAAACCGGGTTTATGGAAGACAAATGTGAGTATAGTATGGCATTTCATATAAACCCGGTTTCTATCCTTGATTTATACTGATACTATTAGATTTAATATCATGTCCGCTAGCATCATTAATCTGAAAAGCATTGTCATATCATGTCCCGTTGAATAGTTATAAATAAAAAGGAATGAGTCAGGAGTCAGGAATCAGGAGTCAGGAGTCAGGAGGGAAGAGGGAAGAGGGGAGAAAAAAAGTATATGCATGAGAAAGTTTTTTTATCACTAATTATCCGGACATGATATAAGGCGATCGCCCTCCTTTTAAAATAGACCTCTCCGGAAAAGAGGAAGTAGCGAGTAGGCTAAGTACAGGACAAAAAGCTTGACTTATAGAAGAGGAAAAGGTTTCGCAGAACTTAAACCATAATGTCCATGAAATCTACTATGAATGAGGTTAGTTTACTACAAAAAACTTTAAAAAACCACTATCATCTATGAATCAGGACAAATCTTATTTGCTTGATTTAGCTAAACTTTGTCAAACTATTCTCCATTGATTCTAGAAGCAGCTCGTAGGGGAGTGGGGGAATAATTTTTTTGCTCTTGTCTGCCCAAAATGTTAACTTTAAAAATAAAGATGATTTGATTGTGGATAAAGATCGGCTAAACACGACACTAAACGAAGGGATAAATTATGGTTGAATAAAAGTTTCATTTAGGTACTATTAAAGTTTGTTATTCCCGTTCAGCAGCATAGCTAAGACAAGCCAAAATATCCTGCGCGTGTTAAATAGGGAAAATCTTCTAATAATTCTTCATAAGTCATTCCCGCAGCTAGATAAGAAAGTACATCATAAACAGTATAATAAAATTATATTACCATACCTTTTGAGAACTTTGTACTGTCCAGCAGTTAAAAAAACATGAATATTATTTGGTTATTAATTAAAGCTTCCTGGGTCAGCAGTGTGATTGCTATCCTTGCAGGTTTTATCAGTGGGGGTTGTAGTGCGGGTTTAATTACCCTGATTAATACCGCTATTAAACAAAATTCAGCCCAATCAATAATTTTACCATTTATTGGATTAACAATTCTTGGTCTCATTAGTGGCATCTTATCCCGGTTTGTCCTAATTGACTTAGCGCAGAACTCAGTTTATCAGTTACGCTTACGCCTTAGTCAGCAAATTCTAGCTGCCCCACTTCAAAAATTAGAAGCTATCGGACCTAATCAACTTTTAGCCGTTTTAACAAATGATGTGCAAGCCATTTCACAAGTAATATCTGCCATTCCTGGTATCTCTATGAGTCTTGCCATTGTAGGGGGATGTTTAATTTATTTAGGCTGGCTGTCCGGCTGGGTATTTTTAGCAGTGGTAGTGTTTTTAACAGTTATAATCGCCCTTGTCCAAACCTTAATTAATTATAGTAATCGCTATTTTTATTTATCACGCCAAGAAATTGATCAATTGTATCAGCACTTTCGTGGTATTACCGAAGGAATTAAACAACTTAAACTACATTCTCAACGGCGACAAATCTTTTTTGAAGAAGACCTTAGCACTACTGCTAAGGCTTCACAACAGTATCAAAAAATGGCTAAAAAAGTTGCTGCCGTTTCCAACTTAGCGGCTCAAACTTTATTCTTTATAATGATTGGGTTACTGTTATTTTACCTTCCTCAGACAGGGCTTGATAGTCAGTCAATTTTACCAGCTTATATTTTTACCTTAACTTATCTAATGGCGCCATTAGCAGTGTTATTGGGTGAGCTACCCGTCCTAGCAAATGCCAATGTTTCTATTAATAAAATTAACGCGATGAAACTCACCTTAATAGAACAAGCTGAGATTAATTCACCCGTTCGGCAATGTCCGCAACAGAGTTGGCAGATTTTAGAATTTGATCGGGTTGTTCATACTTATCATAATAAAGATAACGATCACGCCTTTACAGTAGGACCAATTAATTTAACCTTAAAAGCTGGAGAATTGGTTTTTATTGTAGGAGGTAATGGTAGTGGTAAATCAACTTTAGCAAAGCTGTTAGCAGGACTATATTTTCCAGATTCAGGTCAATTAATATTAGACAATCAACCGATTATAGAAACTAATCGAGAATGGTATCGTCAACATTTTTCAGTAATTTTTTCTGATTTTTATCTGTTTGAACGTTTAATTAGTACTGAAGACCTTACCTTAGATAATCAAGTTCAAAAATATTTAAAAAAATTAGAACTGGATCATAAAGTTTTAGTAAAAGATGGAAAACTTTCAACTACAGCCCTTTCTCAAGGTCAACGGAAACGACTAGCTTTATTATCAGCTTACTTAGAAGATCGTCCAATTTATTTATTTGATGAATGGGCGGCGGATCAAGATCCAATTTTTCGAGAAATTTTTTATACTCAATTGCTGCAAGAACTAAAACAGCAGAGTAAAACCATCTTTGTTATTAGCCATGATGACCATTATTTTCATTTAGCCGATAGAATTATTAAACTTGATTATGGTCAGATTGAAGCAGATTATTATCCAATATAAAACCTACAATATTCATAAATACTCTTTTGGGCTTAGAGTTTCATTGTTGAAAATTTATCTTATTACTAGAATAATTATCCTTAATAAAACTCTAATATTCAACTTTAGGCAAACTGTCAGGAGCAAAAATGGAACTAGCAGGTTTCCAAGATGCAAACTTACAAGAAACAGATTTCTCAAAATCAGACTTAACCCAAGCAAGTTTCCAGGGAGCAGATGCCACAAAAGCAAATTTCTCAGGTGTCAACCTTTCAGAAGCAACTCTGTCAAAAGGAAACTTCGCCGGAGCAAATTTTTCAGATGCTGATATTTCCCAAGCAGACTTATCAGACGCTAACCTCGAAGGAGCGGATCTCAAAGGAGTCAAAGCTGATGGAGTCACATGGACAGGAGCTAACTTGAAAAATGCTGCTCTAGATTTTGTTCTGGGTGAAGCAGCAATGAAAGGCGGAGCAATAATGGAGTAAAAATTTATAGCGCTAGGCGCTAGGGAATAGGGAATAGCACTACTCCCTTATAGAACCCATTTGGGATCTATTTAAAATTATAGATTGAGAGTAGGGGAGTAGGGGAGTAGGGGAGATGGAGAGATGGGGAGATGGGGAGATGGG
>JBCDJM010000049.1:0-31532 GCA_038747755.1 Cyanobacteria bacterium P01_H01_bin.35 | reverse complement strand
CTAGCAGGAGCATTAGGTAAACCTGTTTGGGTAATGTTAAATTTTGATTCTGATTGGCGGTGGATGTTAGATAGAAATGATAGCCCTTGGTATCCGACAGCTCGATTATTTAGACAGCCAAAAATTGCAGATTGGGATAGTGTATTTATTGAGGTGAAAGAAGCATTAATTGAACTTTTATAATCTCACCATAATTCACCATATTTACCAGAAAATTTTGACCTTGTATATCATTATCAATAAAATAATTTAGGAAAAGCAGAAAAAATATTTCGTCTAATACTTGCATAAAAATTTCAAGATTTTCAGGTGCTCTATTTATTAGCTGTACTAGAACATTTAGTGGATCGAAATGAATTAGCAATTCATCTTTCCCATCAGGTTATTACTTTGCGTCCCAACTTTAGATAGTCATTTTAGTTCAAATCATCAGGCTAAAATACGAAAATTTATTTTTTTCATCGCCTTAAAAAGGGAAGCTTGAGACCTTACTTTTTGGTTAAAAATTGATGATTGGGATAATGTATTTAAACAAGTGGCCGATAATTTAAAAAAATTGCTGGACAATAGTTATCCTCAAAAGGAAATATCAAAAACTATGGATAGAAAATTTGATGATAGTGAAATTAAACAAGCCTTACAAAAATACCAATCTGGAAACTGGGAAGAAGCAATAAATATTTGTCATAAGATTATAAAAAAACAGCCGAATAATTTTTTAGCTTTAGAACTTTTGGGCATATGTGCTTATAAAAAAAATGAAATAGAACAGGCGATCGCTTATTATCAAAAATCTTTAAAAATTAATCCTAATTATGCCGAAACTCATAATAATTTGGCTGTTGCACTTCAAGAAGATGGGCAAATTGATGCTGCTTTTAGTCACTGTCAAGCTGCAATTAAATTTCGTCCTAATTATGCTGAGGCATGGCATAATTTAGGACGCATTTTGCTAGATAAAGGTGAATTTGAGGCAGCTATTGAGCATTATCAAAAATCCCTTGAACTTAAACCAAATAATGCTTCGGTATATAATAGTCTAGGCAATATATTTTTAGAGCTAGGAAAACTTGCGGAATCTCAAAAGTATTATCAAGAAGCTCTTAAATTCAATAAAAATCATCTCAATGCTCACTTTGGTTTAGCTTCGGTTTTGCTGAAACAGGGAAATTTTATTCAAGGTTTTTCTGAGTATGAATGGCGCTGCGAACGTAAAGGTTATACAACTGGTAATTGTGCTAAATCTGTATGGGATGGCTCAGATTTTTCCGGGAAAACTTTATTGGTTTGTACTGAACAAGGTTTAGGAGATTCTATTCAATTTATACGTTATATTCCTTTGGTGAAAAAGTTAGGAGGGCGTGTCATTGTCTATTGTAATAAACCTGGATTAAAATTCTTATTTACCACTATTTCAGAAATCGACGAATTATTTGTTATAGGTGAAAAATTACCAGGTTGTGACCTGCAAATTCCATTGATGAGCTTGCCGAGAATTTTTGCTACTACCCTAGAAACTATACCTCGGGAAATTCCTTATTTATCTGTACCAAAATCAATGGACTTTCCTATTCCACCTGCTCCAGAAAAAAATCTCAAAGTGGGAATATGTTGGCAAACAAATAGTACCAGTGACACGAGTCAAATACGTTCTTGCCCAGTTGAACATTTAAAAGAAATTATCAATATAGATACGGTCAACTTTTATATTTTACAAAAGGAAGTTTCAACAGAAGATTTAGAATGGCTGAACTCTCGGACTAAAATCCATAATTTAGGTTCATCTTTTAATAACTTAGCTGATACAGCAGCAGCCATAAAACAATTAGATTTAGTAATCACAATAGATACAGTTATTGCTCACTTAGCAGGAGCATTAGGTAAACCAGTTTGGGTAATGTTAAATTTTGATTCTGACTGGCGCTGGTTAATAGACATAGAAGATAGTCCTTGGTATCCTACAATGAGATTATTTAGGCAGTTAAAAATAGGAGATTGGGATAGTGTAATTAAGCAAGTTAAAGAGAGCTTAGAAAATTTGCTAGATAATAATTTTCCAACTAATAAAATTTCTGAAATAAAGCCTATTAAATTGCCAGAAGAAGCTATTAAAAAAGTTTTAGCACAATATAAATCTGCCAAACAGAAAAAAAACACAGCTTTATCTAGCTTCATAACCTCTCCAAAAAATCAACAAACTAAAACTTCTATTTCAGCAATTAATCCTAAGATCAAAAAATCTGATAATTTGAAAAATTATACCTCTGAAAGAATGAATATAATTGCGATTAACTGGCCGTTAAACCATCAGACTGGTTGGGGAATTTATGGCATTAATATTACTCTCCAACTACTTAAAAATCCAGAATATAAACCCCTATTATTAACACCTCCTTCTATTCAACCTGGAACCTTCAATCCCTTGCATCAAGCTTTACTAAATCCAGCTTTTAATGCTCAAAAAAATCTCCAAAATCAATTCAAAAATCACCAAGACAAAAAGATAAAACTGAATTTGCCAATATTACAAGCATTAAGTGGTAATTTTGCTGTCAATAACAATTTTCTAGGAACCCAAAACATTGGAATTATTTTTTCAGAAAATACCAAATTTACTTCAGAACAAATAAATCGCGCCCAAACATACAACTTAATTATTACAGGTTCTACTTGGAATACTAACATTTTAGAAAGTAATGGCATAAAACCTGTACAAAAAGTTTTACAAGGTATCGATCAAACAATTTTTCATCCAGCACCTAAGTCTAATATTTTTGGCGATCGCTTTGTTATTTTCTCAGGTGGAAAACTAGAATATCGTAAAGGTCAAGATATAGTCATAGCAGCTTTTAAAATTTTCCAAAAACGTCATCCTGAAGCATTATTAATTACAGCTTGGCATAATTTTTGGCCTCAGTTTATGGCAGGAATTGAGCAAACTGGAAATGTTGTTGGTTTACCTAAAATTAGTCAAGATAAACGTTTAGAAATTACTCCATGGTTGATAAAAAATGATATTCCTGAAAATGCGGTTATTGATGTTGGTGCTATTCCTAATTATATGGTCGGACAAATATTACGAGAAGCTAATGTTGCTGTATTTACAAATCGTTGCGAAGGTGGAACAAATCTTGTGGCAATGGAAAGTCTCGCCTGTGGTATTCCCACAATTATTTCTGCTAATACCGGGCATTTAGACATAATTAATGACTCTCATTGTTATCCATTACGTTCTCAAAAATCTGTCAAACCTACCCCTCATTTTCCAGGGATAGAAGGTTGGGGAGAATCTAATGTTGAAGAAGTAGTAGAAATGTTAGAAAAAGTATATTCCGATCCAGAAAATGCTAAAGTTAAGGGCAGTAATGCTGTGAATTTTATGCAAAATTTAACTTGGGAAAAACAAATTCAACGTCTGCTAGTTGTGCTGCAAAATATCATCTAAGAACGGAATAGGGAATAGGGAATAGAGGATAAAGAGGAAAAAAAAAGCTGCAAAATGCTAAGTTTTTGAGGATGAAAAGCTGAAATAGGTGCAGTTTTTTATACCCTAAAAATGCTAAAACCTTGATCTTTTAATGCTTTAATGATTAATCAGTAAACTCTAATTATATTACGGAAAAATTAAGGTATAAAGCTTATCTATTCATGGATAAAAAGCGGTCGTTGTGCGGAACGCTAAAGGCCACATCCAATCGACCAAGAGAATAAAAAAATCCTTTTAGCTAGTCCTTTTCTTTATAATAATTAATAATTATTAATTATTGAACTCCCCTATTCCCTATTCCCTATTCCCTATTCCCTAATTAGGATTAATTGATTGCCATAATAGTATAACTGCCAAATATTTTAAGGATTTTTGTATAGGTTTTTAATTCTTCTATTGCTGCCTTGACAGAATTATGATTACTATTCGCTTCTATATCAATAAAAAATAAATAATCACCTAGAGATAGCTTAGTCGGACGAGATTCTATTCTACTCATATTAATCTCCCTTTTTGCAAATACTTGTAATGGTTGAACTAAAGCTCCCGGTACATTTGCAGGTACAGTAAAACCTAAAGAAGTAAAAACTGAATTTTCTCGTTGGTTTATCGGATTAATTATTAGTTTTAAAGCAGAATTTTCTATGTCTATACATCCTTGTTTCAATACCCAAAAGCGAGTACAATTATCAGGATAATCATTAATTGGGTAAGCTAATATAGGTAATTGATAAAGTTCAGCAGCTCTTTGAGAAGCGATCGCTGCAGCAGTCCGATCTGTTCCTAAATGCTCTAATGCTTCTGTGGTAGAATTAGCTGGAATTTGTTGTACTTGTGGCAAAAACTTTTCTAACCAACCTTGACATTGAGCTAAAGCTTGTGGATGAGAATAAACAGTTTTAATCTCTTCAAAATTACTCGATAATGATATTAATCCATGAGAAATAGGTAACACTAATGCTGTTTGAATTTCTAAAATATCCAGTTGCCAAAGTGTATCTAGAGTAATAGTAACGCTTCCTTCAATAGAATTTTCTACAGGTACAACTGCCAAATTAACTTGCTCTTTAGAGACTGCACATAAAGTTTGAGCAATACTAGGATATGGACACAGAATAGATTTTTGACCAAGCTGACTTAGTTTGTTAGAAAATGCCACTGCTGCTGTCTCCGCATAAGTTCCAGTAGGGCCAAGATGTGCGATAGATATGGTCATTTCAGTTATTAGTTATTAGTTATTATAGGACTTACGCAAGGACTATGTATATAGTGTTCAAAACTATAACGTTATAGTTTTTTGACTCTATATATAGTACCTCTGTGTAATTCCTGTATTAGTTAACTTCCTAGAGAGGAACTTTGTTAACAGTACCTTCTACTGAATTAGGAGGCAAGAAAATCCGCAATTTCCCTTTTTATTCCCTTGTAGAGCGAAAGTGGTACAGCTAAGAGAATGCTTGAGACCTGATTTCTTCCTCATAAAATCTCGTTCTGTTTTAGATTTTATATTCAAGGAAATCTCTATAAATTAAAATAATTTACACTTTGCAAAATTAAATTACATTTGTTTACTTAGTTCTCATTTATAAGGCATTATCATAAATGATAATTAATTAATTTTACCTAAATCTGATCATAGTTATTGACCAAACTTGAGTAGATACTTTAATATGATCTGAATCACATTAATAAATGTGAATTTTAATTAAAATTTAGCCATAAGATATTGATTTTTTGAAAAAATTATGATCATAAGATTTACTGCTTCACAATCAGTAGATATTCCTGTAGTAGAGGAACAAGTTCCTATTCAGCATTACCTCCGTCAGCCAAAGCGTTTAGTTAATGCTTTGACTGACCCAACAAGATTAGAGCAATTAGATACAGATTGTTTTCGCTTAAAAATGCGTCCACTAAACTTTATGATGTTGACCATTCAACCAACTGTAGATATGCGGTTGTGGTCTAGTCCTAAAGGCACAATTTACTTAAAATCAGAGGGATGTGAAATTCGTGGCGTAGAATACATAAATCAACGCTTTACCCTAAATTTGGTTGGTATCCTTGAACCCCAGCAAATCAAAGGACTTACTCATCTCAAAGGTCAAGCTGATTTAGAGGTTAAAGTAGAATTACCTCCTCCATTGTTGTTAACACCATTACCAGTTTTAGAAACAACTGGTAATGGTTTGCTCAAAAGTGTATTAATGACAATCAAACAAAGACTGACCCACCAATTATTAATGGATTATCATAAATGGGCTTGTGACGAAACTAAGATATTGGCTCAAAGTGAATATAATTCTATTTTATCTCCTGGTAGTCAAGGGGTATGATTCATAAGTGTTTAGATCAAAAATGGCTTTAATTTTATCAAGATAATAGTGTGATAATTTAACTTATGACTTATAAATTATGACTGTGTAGAGTTCTTTAGCTTTATACTTTTGTCCTAGGGCGATCTGGCTGGGAAAGATTAAGAAAAATTGCAATAAAACTTAATATAAGGTAATAATATTCTTAGTAAGAATTACCTAAATAAAAATGTATAACAATTTTTTTGCATCTCAATCTGTAAATCTAGAGGTTCTTGAGAACCCCATCAGCATTCATAATTATCTAAGTCAACCAGAACGTATTGTGAAAGCTTTAGGAGACCCTACTACCATAGAAAACTTAACTAATGATACATACCGTTTCAAAATGCGTCCTTTAAAATTTTTCAAGTTGAAAATTGAACCAATTGTAGAAATGAAAATTTGGACAACTTCTGTAGGTGTAGTTAAATTAGAATCTGTTGCTTGTGAACTTAAAGGAATTGAGATGATTAATGAACATTTTCAACTTAATCTTCATGGAACAATGCAACCTATCATAATTCAGGAAAAAACTTTTTTAAATGGTCAAGTAGAGTTGAGTTTACAAATATTTTTGCCTGCTCCTTTTAACAAAATACCTAAATCAATGCTGCTATCAACAGGCAATAGTTTATTAGGTAATATATTACTCAAAATGAAAAAAAGATTGATGGAGAAATTATTATTAGATTATAGTGAGTGGGTAAATTCAGAAAATAATTATCTAGTAGCAGCTTAAACTCATAAATAACCGATAATTCATCAATGTTTTAATTTATTTTTAACAGAGAACTTCTCATAAAAAAACATACCAGCGTGTCTAGGTTGAAAAGGTAAACAGACAGAAGATTAAGAGGAAAAAACACAAAATTAGAAGAAATTAAGGAACATCAAAATCAAGGTAAATTAATCATAGGTGACATCTGCGCCCCGCTGATATCAGCTATCCGACGGACTTGAATCTATTACTATTCTTCTGACTACCTCCTCTAAATTGCCCATTTATCCTGACTTCTGACTCTTACCACTACTAAAATACTTTTTCAGTAAACCATAGGTAATTTCGGCAAGACGAAGATACGGAACTTCAAGCTATATAATAGAGTTGTTGGGAATTAAGCTAAAAAAATGGCTAAAACCCTTATCAGTTATAGTTTATAGTTTTTTTATCCCTAAGATTCTGAAAACCTTATATAGTAAGCTTTTGAGCATTTTAAATTTTTATTTCCCAACAACTCTAATCTAGAACCTACCTAATCAGCCAAAGATATTTATAGCCTTGTAGGTAGGCGCTATATAAACAGAAAATATATGGAGTAAACCTTGAGAGGATGTCAATTTAAAGTGTCTTTAAGAACAGTTCTCGCTGCAAGATGATTGCGGGTAGAGCTGAGAATTTCTACTTCTCTCTCTAGTCTAGCAGCAGTATCCTGCATCTCTAAAAGAGATTGCTGTTCAGTTGCTACGCCATAAAGATTACTAGCTACCCAATAGGATAATTCTTCTGGTAAATTAGGAACATCTTCTGGTAGCTCTATTCTTTGATCCATTAATTTTCCAGAAAGATGAACTACATCTCTAAGTAATAACTCAACTTTATTTGCTAACTCTCCAAGCTCGTTTTCTGAAGGGTCATCTTCTATCCATTCAACTAAACCAACTAAATAGGGTTTCTCTCTCACTGTGTCTAAAACTCTAAATCTTTGCTCACCCATAGTTAAAATCTTCATCCGATCATCAGGTAAGCGCTGATAATCATCAATTTTAGCGCAGCATCCAGTTGCTACAACTTTATCTTGAGTAGAATCCCACATTAAAACTCCAAATCTCTTATCACTTTCTAGAATTGTGTTCATCATAATTCTATAGCGAAATTCAAAGATATGTAGTGGTAGAGGTCTACCTGGAAATAATACTACTTCTGGTAGTGGAAATAGGGGAAGTTCTCGAACAGCTACAGAAGAGGATGCCATTTTCCTAGTCTTAATAGATTTTTGGTAATTATAGTTCATAAAAATATAGTCAAATATGACCAATCCTTATTTTGCAGGTTTTGCCCTGACTGGGTGTTAGCGTAGCTCCTCCGCAGGAGGCACTACAACACCCCGTATCCCATAGCTAAAAGCACTTGGGACTGCTTTTTCTTTTCCTCTTTAGCATGATTATCTCCCTGATTCAATTTCTACTTGGTCATAATACAGAGGCTTGGACATAGGTTCTTATATGTCTAGAGGCAGCCTGTCAGTCCAGGAATTTCACCCTATTGAACTCAGATCGTTGACTCTTGAGGCTTTTTGATTTTTAATTATCACAGACATTATTAGATTATGTCAATAGCCTCCCAAATTTCTGGAGACCAGAATAACTATATATGACTATATTTATATATAATGTTTATTATACTTCTTATACTTTAGCGGATTTTTCTATGCTTTTATATATATAAACTTATATTTTTGATAATTTTGAGGTAAAATATTGAATATCATCAGGGTTGTGGAAAGTAGCTGAGTTTTACCCCAACGTTAATTAAAGACCCCCGCTCTTGGTCATAGGAATCTCTAAACCTAACACCCGGAGATAATATGAAAATATAACAGCAAATTTGACTCGAATATCTCAAAAAGTGTAGATTAGCAAATTAGTGTGGGCCATGGGCATGATTAAGAATTCTCAACTCCTACTTGCTCATGGCTTAATTTTTCTATAGCTTTACCTCAATATCTACACCTGCTGGTAAATCAAGTTTCATCAAAGCATCAATTGTTTTTGAGGAAGGTTGATAGATATCTATAATTCTACGATGAGTCCTTGTTTCAAAATGTTCTCGTGAATCTTTATCAACGTGGGGCGATCGCAACAAACAGTAAATGCGTCGTTTTGTTGGCAAAGGGATTGGCCCAATTGCTGTGGCTCCAGTTCTATTTGCTGTATCTACAATTTTGTCACAAGATGTGTCCAGTAAACGGCGGTCAAATGCCTTCAGACGAATACGAATTTTTTGCTGTTGAATTGTGGCCATTTCTCTTTAATTTTCTAGGTTCAGATTTTAATTAAGTCAGAAGTTGTTTTTGTAACTATGACTTTGAGCAACCTTCTTTTAATGAAGTTAGAAGTCATAAGTTGTTTGTATAAAGAGGATTTTGAGTCACCCTCCACAAACATTTTGCCAGTCAAGGCAAGGTTTTATAGCAACCAAAGGAAAGGGCACAGAAATTTCTAAATTTTCATGCCTAAGTCATAGATTATTTTTGACTTTTGCCTTGCGCATAGCGCTATATACCCAATAGACATCTCCAATAATCAAAAATCAAATCAATTATTGTACATAAATAATCAATTCTTTCCCCCTACTCCCTACTCCCTCTTTTCTGGAGATGTCTAATTGTTTTGATAAAAATAAAGTTTCATTAATAAGTAGCAGAAAAGCAAATATCAATAACTTACCGAATAATTAAATAACTAAATAATTGGAGAGGTAATTATCCATTATCCATTATCCATTAATGAAAGTGCCTTTCTGCCACTTAATATCTCAGGAAGTTGTCCTACTCTAGAATCTTAGAAACAACACCAGCGCCAATAGTCCTACCACCTTCACGAATGGCAAAACGCATACCTTGTTCAATGGCCACTGGGTTAATTAGTTGAACTGTCATTTTAATCCGGTCTCCAGGCATTACCATTTCTGCTGCACTGCCATCATCAGCAGTAAAAGACTCAATAGCACCAGTCACATCTGTTGTCCGGATGTAGAATTGAGGGCGATAATTTGGGAAGAAAGGTGTATGACGACCTCCTTCTTCTTTTTTCAGAACATATACTTCTGATTCAAATTTCTTGTGAGGAGTAATAGAACCTGGTTTAGCCAAAACCATACCACGTTGAATATCAGTTTTCTGCATACCACGCAGTAATAGTCCTACGTTATCACCAGCCATTCCCTCGTCCAGAATTTTCTGGAACATTTCCACACCTGTAACAGTGGTACTACGAGTTTCTCTGATTCCCACCAATTCTACTGTCTCGCCAACTTTTACCTTACCACGTTCAATCCGGCCTGTAGCTACAGTACCACGACCAGTAATAGAGAATACGTCCTCTACCGCCATTAGGAATGGCTTATCAACATCACGTTCTGGTGTAGGAATATACCCATCAACTTCATCCATCAGAGCCAGAATTTTATCTACCCACTCATTTTCACCTTTGCCTATACCTGGATTAGCGGTTAATGCTTCTACTGCCTGTAAAGCAGAACCAGCAGCGATCGGAATATTATCTCCATCAAAATCATAGTCACTTAAAAGTTCCCGAACTTCCAGTTCCACCAATTCCAAAAGTTCCTCATCATCAACCATATCTTGCTTATTGAGGAAAACAACAATATTAGGAACCCCTACCTGTTTGGCCAATAAAATATGCTCACGAGTTTGAGGCATTGGACCATCAGCAGCAGAAACTACTAGAATTGCGCCATCCATTTGAGCTGCACCTGTAATCATATTTTTTACATAGTCAGCGTGTCCAGGACAATCAACGTGAGCATAGTGACGATCTTCTGTTTCATACTCTACATGAGCAGTATTAATTGTAATACCCCGTGCCTTCTCCTCTGGAGCTGCATCAATATCCGCATAATTCCTTGCCTTAGCCTTTCCTTGTGCTGCTAGACTCATTGTAATTGCAGCAGTTAAAGTTGTTTTACCGTGGTCAACGTGGCCAATAGTTCCAATATTGACGTGGGGTTTATTTCTTTCAAATTTTGCGCGTGCCATTAATTACTTGTTCCTTTTTTCCGTTGTTAATTCCGCCTCCCTTGAATTAGGAAACGGATGCACTGATTAATAATAGATAAATTTTGAAAACTCTGCCTATCCCTTCATCAATGGATAATGGATAATTAATTCCCAGAGGTTTAAAGCCTCTCCTTTTTATGGAGAAAAAATAAATAAGATGTCCTTATATTTAATCCGATGGTTTTAATCAGAGGTAATTATCCATTACCCATTATCAATTAATGAACTAATCTTTGTTAGCTTTTGTTTTAGACAACTGCCTACTTTTCAAGTAAATCAGAAGTTTTCATTTAGTTATCAATTATTTTATTTTTACATTATTCGACCCAAAGCTAATATTTTAACCTAAAAAACACAATTTCCCAAACTACTAAGCATATCCTCTGCTTTTAGCAATGATAGTCTCAGCCACATTACGAGGAACTTCCTCGTAATTACTAAATTCCATCGAAAAGATACCACGACCTTGAGTCTTTGACCTCATATCAGTAGCATAACCAAACATTTCTGCTAAAGGAACTTTTGCCGTTACTTTAGCCATACCTGTTTCCATTCCTTGACCCTCTATTTGTCCTCTTCGAGAGTTCAGGTCTCCAATAATATTACCGATAAAATCTTCAGGTACTTCTACCTCTACTTTCATCATAGGCTCTAATAACACAGGTGAAGCCTTAGTAACACCTTCTTTAATTGCCATAGAACCAGCAATTTTAAAAGCCATTTCCGAAGAATCCACATCATGGAAAGAACCATCTACTAAAGTAGCCTTAACATCTATCAATGGATAACCAGCCAAAACACCAGCTTCACAAGCTTCTTTCATTCCTTGCTCTGCTGGACTAATAAACTCTTTAGGTATTGTTCCTCCCACAATTTTCGAGACAAACTCAAAGCCACTACCTAAATCTCCTGGTTCCAAGTCTATAACTACATGACCATATTGACCCTTACCACCACTTTGACGGATAAATTTACCCTCTGCCTGAACTTGTTGGCGAATAGTCTCTCGGTAAGCTACCTGTGGTTGACCCACATTAGCTTCCACCTTATATTCCCGAAGCATCCTATCTACCAAAATTTCCAGGTGTAGTTCCCCCATACCAGCAATTACCGTTTGATTGGTTTCTGGATCGACACTCACTCGGAATGTGGGGTCTTCATCAGAAAGAGCCTGAAGAGCCTGAGATAATTTTTCCATATCCTGCTTGGTTTTCGGTTCCACAGCCACAGATATAACTGGTTCTGGGACAAAAAGAGACTCTAGAATAATTGGATTATCTTTATCACAAATCGTCTCTCCTGTCAAGGTGTCTTTCAATCCCACAACAGCACCCAAGTCTCCTGCTCGTAGTTCATCAACCTCTATTCTGTCATCAGCTTTCAGCACAATTAAACGAGAAATTCTTTCTTTCTTACCTTTAGTAGAATTTAAAATATAACTACCTTTAGCAAGAACCCCAGAATATACCCGCAGGAAAGTCAGACGACCATAAGGATCTGACATAATTTTAAATGCCAGAGATGCTAGAGGGGCCTCATCATCTGACTGCCTAGTATCTAAATCTCCATTTGGTAGAGTTCCTTGGATTGCTGGAACTTCTGTAGGAGCTGGCAAATAATCTACCACTGCATCCAATAAAAGCTGAACGCCTCTGTTTTTAAAAGCAGAACCACATAGCATAGGTACAATTGTACCTGCAATAGTACCTTGACGAAGAGCTTTACGAATTTCTTCAGCTGTGAGTTCCTCACCTTCGAGATACTTTTCTGTCAAAGCATCATCAGTTTCTGCTACTGACTCAACTAACTTGAGGCGATATTCTTCAGCCAATTCTTGCACATCTGCTGGAATTTCTGTTTCTTGAATATCTGTTCCCAGGTCATTAGTATAGATAAAAGCTTTCATCTCCACCAAATCTACAATTCCCCTAAATTCATTTTCACTACCAATAGGAATTTGAATCGGAACTGCATTAGCTCGGAGGCGATCGCGAATTTGCTCATATACCTTGAAAAAATCAGCCCCTGTCCTATCCATTTTATTGACGAAGGCCATGCGAGGGACTTGGTAACGGTCAGCTTGACGCCAAACCGTTTCTGATTGGGGTTGTACCCCACCAACAGAACAAAAAACAGCTATTATACCATCCAGAACCCTCATAGAACGTTCCACTTCGATTGTGAAGTCCACATGGCCTGGAGTATCAATAATATTAATTTGATGGTCTAACCATTTGGTACTAATAGCAGCCGCAGTAATAGTAATTCCACGATCTCTCTCTTGAGGCATCCAGTCGGTAACTGCGGTGCCATCATGAACCTCCCCCATTTTATGTACTATGCCAGAATAAAATAGGATTCTCTCTGTTGTTGTTGTTTTACCAGCATCAATATGAGCTGCAATACCAATATTTCGCACCCGCTCAAGTGGCATAGTTCTTCCCACAGTTACCTCCTTTCCTTAATTAATAATTGATAATGAATAATTGATAATTAGGGTTTAATTATTAAATCTAAACCGCTCAACTAAACTTACTCAAACTCGATTATAAGGTCTGAAAGTATAGTTATTCCTGGTTTATAAACCACAAGAGGGTTAAACGGCCAACTCTTTATTTCTTGTTCAAAGACATCAGGAATTACTTTATTTAATTATATTATTTAGATAAGTTTTCCCCTTCTGTATTTACCCCTTTGCTTGCCCTTTACTGATAATTCTTGAAACCCTTGTCGGGCTGGTGGGGAGGGTAATATAATGGATAGTGGATAATGAAAACTACCTCTAATTATTAATTATCAATGTCCTTAAGGGCGGGGTTGAAATCCAATCAATTATTGCACTTTTTATTAATCATCTTATCCATCAATTATTTCTCCCTACTCCCTACTCCCCTCTTTTCTCTATCCATTACCTACACCTTCACTTAGCATATCAAGCTTGACAAAATAGACAAGTTATGGGTAGGTCTTTGATATGCTTTTCCTGGAGACAAATGTATTTAAAAATACTTTTTTTTGGGAGTGTGTCATCAATTAAATTTTCAAGGGTTATGTTGCAAAAGTTTTTGGCTTTTAGCACAGAAAAGATTCCAGAGGCTAAAAACCTTAACTTACAAAGCTTTTAACATCTAATTGTTGGTTGATGACACACCCTAGAGGTGAAGTCGTTTTACCAGGTCACTATGACTCTTTCTCCCTACTCCTGTGATCTTTACTCCTGTACTCCCTAATTTTAGTAACGATAGTGAGCAAAAGCCTTATTAGCTTCTGCCATTTTGTGAGTTTCTTCTCGCTTACGAATAGCACTACCCGTTTCGTTCGCTGCATCCATCAACTCATTGGCCAACTTCATAGCCATTGTCTTGCCACCTCTGGATCTAGAATATTGAACTAACCAACGCAAAGCCAGAGTAGTTCCTCTATCAGAGCGTACTTCCATCGGTACCTGATAAGTAGCACCACCTACACGACGAGCTTTAACCTCCACTAAGGGAGTCACATTTCGGACAGCCTTTTCAAATAGTTCTAGTGGATCGGAATCTGTCCTTTCTTCAATGGCTTTAAAGGCATCATATACGATATTAAATGCTACAGACTTCTTGCCATGACGCATTATGCGACGGACAATCATACTCACTAACCGACTATTGTATTTTGGATCAGGAGGAACAGGACGTCTTTGAACAACTCTACGACGAGACATAATAAAAACCAATAAATTGTCAATAATGGATAATTGCTTTATGCAAGATTCAATAAAGAATAGCTAATTAATTTTAGCTAGGATTTTCTAGAATTTAAGATTTCACTAATTTAGCCTTTTGGCCTTTTCGCTCCATATTTAGAACGACTTTGCTTACGGTCTTTTACTCCTGCGGTATCTAAAGTTCCACGAATTATGTGATATCTCACACCTGGTAAGTCTTTTACCCTACCACCCCTAATCATAACTACAGAGTGTTCCTGTAGATTATGGCCAATCCCCGGAATATAAGCGGTTACTTCAAACCCTGAAGTTAGGCGCACCCTAGCAACTTTCCGCAGAGCTGAGTTGGGCTTTTTTGGTGTAGTTGTATAGACCCTGGTACATACTCCACGACGTTGAGGGCAACTTTTCAGAGCTGGAGATTTAGTTTTCTTTTCTGTGTCTTGACGAGCTGAACGAATTAGTTGTTGAATTGTGGGCATTAGTAACAGTTTTTTTTCTAATTGTTTTTATAATCTCGCTACAAAAGTAGAATAATTCTGAGCCAATTTACTTAACAAAATTTTTCCCAATACTTTTAAGCATGATATGCAGATTTAGGCCAATTACTATTAAGATAATCTTTAGTTTTCTAATGCCTAATATTTGGGATAATTAATCTTAATCTGAATAATTTTTCAAATTATTTGATTAGGAATAATTTACCGTTGCACCAGAGGTTTATTTGGTACAACGGCCTACTTTTGAGGAAGTTTTGGGAAACTATAAGGAGCATGAAGCATTGTTTTTAGCTTTTTCCCTATGTTATTCTCAATAACTTTACAAACAATCTTTTATTGTAAATTAGTGATATATCTTTGTCAATATCAAACAGAAAAAGAATGACCACAACCACAAGCTACTTTAGCGTTAGGATTATTAAATCGGAATCCTCCACCCATAAGGTCCTCAGAATAATCCAAGGTTAATCCATCTAGATAGTTGAGTTGTTGAGAATCAACTACAACTTTAATTTGGCCATGGTTATAAACTTGATCGTTACTAGCCTGTTGTAAATCAAATTGCATTATGTAAGATAAACTACAGCAACCACCAGGTTTAACCTTTAAGCGAAATAAGGCATTTGGTTTATTTTGCTTGGACTGAAGGCGAATAATCTCTTGGACTGCTGCTGCGCTCAAGTTAATCATTGAGAAATTTTTTTGGTTTACCAGTTATAATTAAGAATTTGTTCGAGCATAATCATCTTGAAAGCGAACAATGTCATCCTCCCCAAGATACTCTCCATTTTGTACCTCAATCAATATTAGAGGAATAACTCCTGGATTCTCCAAGCGATGAGAAGTACACTGAGGCACATAAGTAGATTGATTGTTTTCGAGAATTTCCTCTTTATCCCCACAAGTAACCTTAGCAGTTCCTGACACAACGACCCAATGCTCACTACGGTGATAGTGCATTTGTAGGCTGAGTCGATGTCCTGGTTTTACTTCTATACGCTTAATTTTGTATCCAGTTCCTTCTTCTAAAGTAGTAAATGACCCCCAAGGACGTTCTATAGTAGCAGATCCTTGTAGGTCAGAAGGTATAGATAAACTAGGAACTTGAGGTGCTTCTTTAAGTTGTACCATTGTTTGATGCTCTCCAAAATAAAACAATAATGTTAAATTGGTCTCCTTAACTCATGGACTATTAACTATCTAGTATAAAGATAGGTATTATTCTTAGCCCAATCAAATTATATACTGATACACAAATATTTTATTTATGGGTTTGAGTTAAATTGGATACCATATCAACCATAGCAAAATTACCCCTATTAGTGTCACCCCCCATTCAAGCTTTTTCAAAATTTCTCTCAAATCTTTACATAAGCTATCTATAAATCTATGTAGAAAATACTAGGAAAAATTCAAAAGTCTTGATTGTTAATAGACTACCTATAGATAATTTAGGAGTCATTCTGATGTATATTAACCAAGTTTTTTAGGTTTCTAGAATTAATTAATATTATTGAGTTTAATACATAGTAAATAGGAAATGAACTTCGGTATCATAAATAACTTGATACTAAGTATATTTTACTATCACATTGTAGAAGGCCATTATGCCAGTAGTGAGAATTTTTCCCTGCAGCTCAGAAAGCTTAATAAATTGTAGGTACTACAGGTAATAGTGGGAATTTTAATTTCAGAGTAATTTGGCCAGGAGTTAGGATCTATCTTAATGGATGGTTTCAGCTTGAATTTGCTTGTTTATTGATATATCTAGGTTTTAGCAATTTTTAGCCTCGATAACGTATTTCCCTTGTACCATTTAGCCCTCCACGAAAGCCATATTTTAGTTGCTATAGCAGTCGCCATTACTAGGGCGGACATTTTAAAATATAGTCACTACGAATATAGGGGCGTTTTGCTATCGCACAACTCCGTTAACGCTGCGCGACATATAAAACGTTTGCGGTAGCATGACCTTAGGAAAGTTGTGTATAGCTAATGGCCATTAGCTACGCACAACTTTCCTACGGAATGCTCCGCAAACGTTAACGCCCCTACAAACTTCTGATTTCAGCTATGGAAGCCGTTTGGTATCTTGGCAAAGTTGCGAGTTTTTCGCTCAGGAGTCAGGAGTCGTAGGGGCGATTTCCGTTCCGGAATACTTCGTAAACGCGTTCGCAGAGCATTCCGTAGGAAATCGCCCGTACACAAGTCAGGAGATTAAGAAATAAAATAGGGGAAAAAGGTAGAATAAGCGGCCCCCATCTCCCTATTGACCTATCTATCACAAGGATATGTAGCAAAAATGCCTCACATTTGGTATTACCCCTATTGAGTTTAAAGTCATTTTCTCCATCAAAAACATCAAAGTACCGATAATTTAACTTTTAACCTTAAAAAATTAAAAAATATAGGTGAGCTTCAGTTGATAGAAGGAACACTGGACTATAATTAAGTACAACTAATTCCAACTACACATAAAATAATCGGCATTATGTGAGGTTGAAAGTAAAAGGTAGTTGAAAAGCACTTTGTAGATTTAACTTGAAGCAAAAAACAAGAAATTAATGTGTCGCTCCTGTTTTGTCATAAATCTTGAGTAGAGCGTAGGGTATTTTTTGTATCACAATTATTTTTTTGTAATCATCTAAGATAATTTATGAAATAGCAATAACAATAGTTTTGCAGGTTTTCGTCGGGAAATTATATGGAAGGTCTGGCTTCCATATAGTCCGCTATTTTTGTATGGATAATTGATAATTGATAATGGATAACTGATAACTGATAACTGAATTAGCTATTATATCAACCTTCAAACAAAATTAAAATTTCACTCTATTGTTTAACTTGTTTTGTAGTGTATCTACTTTAAGCAAGTAACAAAACAACTTAGATGAAAACTTCAATATCAAGGGTGACACCCTATATTCAAGTTGAGACGTTATGGATAAATTAAACATGAATCAATTTCACATCAATATAACAGCAAACAAAGAAACTTTTCAGGGCCAAAGATGGTTGGTAGAAGAACGAGATGCCTGTGGAGTAGGTTTTATTGCTCATCCGTCAGGAAAAAAAAGCCACGAAATTATATCGAAAGCTTTACCTGCTCTAACTTGCTTAGAGCATCGTGGTGGTTGTAGTGCAGACCAAGATTCAGGGGATGGGGCAGGTTTAATGACTCAAATTCCTTGGGAGTTACTGTCTGAAAATTTAGAATTAAACCCTACTAACCACGGGGTAGGAATGATATTTTTGCCCCAAACAGAAGAGAAAGCAGCAATAGCACGTCAGGCGATTGAAAAAACAATAACTACACAAGGTCTGACTGTAGTTGGTTGGCGAGTTGTACCAGTTAAACCAGAAGTATTAGGAGTACAAGCACGAGCAAATAAACCACAAATTGAACAAATTATTGTCAGTTCAGATAAGTTGCAAGGAGATGAGCTAGAGCGATCGCTCTATGTATTGCGTCGTAATATTGGTTGTGCCTTAGAAGACGAAGGTTTTATTTGGGGAATAGATACCTATATCTGCTCCTTCTCTTGTCGCACTATTGTATATAAAGGTATGGTGCGCTCGGCAGTGTTGGGAGAATTTTACACAGACCTGAAAAATCCAGCTTATAAAAGTTCTTTCGCCGTTTACCACCGACGCTTCAGCACTAATACGATGCCTCGATGGCCTCTAGCTCAACCCATGCGCTTGCTAGGTCACAATGGAGAAATTAATACTCTGTTGGGAAATATTAATTGGATGAAAGCACGGGAAGCTAGCCTAAGTTCCTCTATTTGGGGGTCACGACTAGATGAGTTAAAACCATTTGTTGACCCTAAAAGTAGTGATTCAGCCAATCTAGACAACGTGATGGAATTAATTACCCGTTCCGGACGCTCCCCACTGGAAGCATTGATGATAATGGTGCCCGAAGCATACAGAAATCAACCAGACCTAGTAAACTATCCAGAAATTGTCGATTTTTACGAATATTATAGCGGTTTGCAAGAAGCTTGGGATGGTCCGGCACTATTAGTATTTAGTGATGGTAAACAAGTAGGAGCAGCTCTAGACCGAAATGGTTTGCGACCAGCACGTTATTGTATTACCAATGACGACCTAATTGTAGTAGCATCGGAAGCAGGAGTAGTTGAGATACCAGAAACAAAAATTGTTGAAAAGGGTCGCCTTGGTCCAGGACAAATGATTGCTGTAGACTTGGGTACTAATGAAATTCTCAAAAATTGGGAAATTAAAAAACGCATCAGTTCCCAGCAACCCTATGGAGAATGGCTAAAACACAGGAAGCAGATAGAAAAGCAACCATTTACAGCCAACACCAAATTAGAACCACAAACCCTACTTCAGCTACAAACAGCTTTTGGCTATAGTCTAGAAGACCTGGATATGGTGATTAGTGATATGGCAAATTTGGGCAAAGAACCAACATTTTGCATGGGTGATGACATTCCCCTAGCTATACTTTCTCAACGCCCCCATCTACTATATGACTACTTTAAACAAAGATTTGCTCAAGTGACAAATCCTCCCATCGACCCACTCCGGGAAGGAATGGTTATGTCACTGAATATGCTCCTCGGTAAACGTGGTAATTTATTAGAAGTTACTGCCGAAAATGCCAGGTTATTAAAAGTAGAATCACCTGTATTAAACGAGGCAGAATTAACAGAAATTCGGGACTCAGAATTTGCGACTGAAACTATTTCTACTCTATTTGCCGTAGCTAATGGACCAGAAGGACTGCAAACAGCGGTAAATAACTTGTGTCAACAGGCAGCAACAGCAGTTCAGAATGGTAAGGAAATTATTATTTTATCTGACAAATGTGATGGTAGCATAAATTCTGAATTTGCTTATATTCCGCCTCTCTTAGCTGTGGGTGCGATTCACCATCACCTGATTAAAGAACGGTTGCGGATGAAAGCATCCTTAGTAGTAGAAACAGCTCAGTGCTGGAGTACCCACCACTTCGCTTGTTTAATTGGTTATGGAGCTAGTGCAGTTTATCCTTATTTAGCATTAGAGTCCGTCCGTGCTTGGTGGTCTAGCTCCACAGTTAAAAGTCAGATGGAACGAGGTAAAATAGCCAAAATCACCATCGAAGAAGCTCAGAAACACTATCGTAAAGCAGTAGAAGCAGGACTATTGAAAATTCTCTCCAAAATGGGAATTTCCTTATTGTCTTCTTATCAGGGAGCGCAAATATTTGAAGCTATTGGTATTGGTGGAGACTTATTAGAATTAGCCTTTCGTGGAACCACCTCTCGAATAGGAGGGTTAACGGTGGCAGAGTTAGCACAAGAAATCATTTCCTTCCACCGACGAGCATTCCCAGAACTGAATATTAAAAAACTGGAAAATTATGGGTTCGTGCAATATCGCCATACCGGAGAATATCACATGAACAGTCCCGAAATGGCGAAAGCACTGCATAAAGCAGTTGCTACTTTTAATCATAGTAATGCCAATGGCAATGGCAATGGCAATGGCAACGGTAAAAACCTAGAAACATCAGAGTATGACCGCTACGAAATTTACCGGAAAATCTTGCAAGGGCGGCCAGTAACAGCATTGCGAGATTTGTTAGATTTTAATAGCCATTCCCCTTCTATACCTGTAGAGGAAGTGGAACCGGCAGCAGACATAATGAAACGTTTCTGTACTGGGGGAATGTCTCTGGGGTCATTGTCACGGGAAGCACATGAAACTTTAGCGATCGCCATGAACCGCATAGGAGGTAAGTCTAATTCTGGTGAGGGTGGCGAAGACCCCACAAGGTTTAAGGTATTGGATGATGTGAATGGTCAAGGTTTGTCTACTTTGTTACCTCATCTCAAGGGATTACAAAATGGTGACACCGCTTCTTCTGCTATTAAACAGGTTGCTTCCGGTAGGTTTGGCGTGACTCCAGAATATCTGATGAATGGCAGACAGATTGAAATTAAAGTTGCTCAGGGTGCAAAACCAGGAGAAGGCGGTCAGTTGCCTGGTAAAAAAGTCAGCAACTACATTGCTACACTCCGTCGTTCTAAAGCAGGAGTTACTTTGATTTCACCTCCTCCTCACCATGACATTTATTCTATTGAGGATTTGGCACAGTTAATTTTTGACCTCCACCAAATTAATCCTAATGCTGGTGTTTCTGTAAAGTTGGTAGCAGAGATTGGTATCGGTACCATTGCTGCTGGTGTAGCTAAAGCAAACGCTGATGTTATTCAGATATCTGGTCACGATGGCGGTACTGGTGCTTCTCCTCTGAGTTCAATTAAACACGCTGGTGGTCCCTGGGAATTAGGTTTGACTGAGGTGCATCGGGTATTGATGGAAAATCAATTGCGCGATCGCGTCACCCTCCGCGTAGATGGTGGTCTGAAAACTGGTTGGGATGTAATTATGGCTGCTTTGATGGGTGCCGAAGAATTTGGCTTTGGTTCCATTGCCATGATTGCTGAAGGCTGTGTTATGGCTAGAATTTGTCATCTCAACACTTGTCCAGTTGGTGTGGCAACTCAGCAAGAAAAATTGCGTAAGAAATTTTCTGGGGTGCCAGAAAACGTAGTCAATTTCTTCTGGTTTATTGCTGAGGAAGTACGAACTATTTTGGCAAAGTTGGGTTATCGTTCCCTCAGTGAAATATTAGGTCGTGCAGACTTGCTGAAAGCACGGGAAATATCTGCTGCTTCCCCAGAGGGAAATATTAGCGGCTTCCCCTCCGGGGAAAGGTGTGTGCAGTTAACTAAAACAGAAAGTTTGAATTTAGACTGTTTGCTGAAGTTACCGGATACTCGCACTAACCGAGATTGGTTAAACCATGAAACAGTTCATAGCAACGGTCCTGTTTTAGATGACGTGCTATTAGAAGACCGAGCAATTCAAACGGCTATTCGCAACCAGGGCAGTGTTTCTAAGACAATAAAGATTGTTAATACTGATCGTACTGTGGGAGCAAGATTAGCAGGAGCGATCGCTTCTCGTTATGGTAATACTGGTTTTGAGGGGTTGATTAATCTCACATTTAATGGTAGTGCTGGTCAGAGTTTTGGTGCTTTCAATTTGCCAGGGATGACCTTAATATTACAAGGTGAGGCTAATGATTATGTTGGTAAGGGAATGCACGGTGGAGAAATTATTATTAAGCCATCCGTAGAAGTAGGTTACCCTGCTGCAGAAAATGTAATTGTTGGCAATACCTGTTTATATGGTGCCACTGGTGGTATTCTGTTTGCTAATGGTCAAGCTGGAGAACGTTTTGCTGTCAGAAATTCTATGGGTAAAGCAGTTGTTGAAGGTGTTGGCGACCATGCTTGTGAGTATATGACTGGTGGCGTTATTGTCTGCTTGGGTAAAGCAGGTCGTAATGTTGGTGCTGGTATGACTGGAGGAATTGGTTATTTCTTGGATGAGGATGGTGATTTTCCAGCCAGGGTGAATAATGAAATTGTTTCTATTCAGCGGGTGTCTACACCAGCAGGTGAGGAGCAGTTGCGGGAGTTGATTTCGTTGCACTTTGAAAAGACTGGTAGTGAGAAAGCAAAGGCTATTTTGGCTAATTGGTCTGAGTATTTGCCGAAGTTTTATCAAGTTGTGCCTCCTTCTGAAGCTGATAGTCCGGTGGCAATTGTTGAGGCTGGAGAGCAGCTTGCTGTGAAGGTTTAAGAATTTAGAATTCAGAAACATTTGCAGATGATTAAATAATATTGGGGGCGATGGGTAGCGATCGCCTCCTTTTTTTGTCAAAAGTAAACCACTAAAAAATTATGGAACATTCCACAGAAGTAGCAGAAAATTTGAGAAGTGCTTGGAGTGATGTCTGGAATATTTTTGAACCTGACAATTCTTGGAAATATGACAAGAGTAAACGGGCTTTAATTAAACAAAAGCTTGTTTATTTTTCTCAAGAGCATTGTAAAAGTGTAGAGCATATAGACAAAGTTATCAAAGCTCTTACTAGAGGAGTAAGTCTGACGCAAGCAGCAGTTGATAGGAATGGTATCATGTACCTGATAATAGTATTAGATTGGATATAAACCAAAAAGTAGAGACGTTGCAAGCAACGTCCCTAGTAGACCAAAAAGACTTAAACTGTAGTCAATAATTTGTGCGATAGCGCAGCAACAGCAGTTCAAAATGGTAAGGAAACTATGATTCTATCTGACAAATATGATAGCAGCATAAGTGCAGATATTGTTTACATTCACCTCTTTTAGCTATAGTTGTTGTTACCATTACTTGCTCAAAAAACGGTTGCGGATAAAAGTATCTTTGGAACTAGAAACAGTTCAGTGTTGGAGTAACAAGCATTTCGCCTGTTTAAGTTATTACTCCCAACCAACAGCAGCAGTGCTAATTACTTCCTCTAAGTTCTGAGTTATTTCCACCGTATAATCAAAAGGTGTACTCACACTTGTATCTACTTGAGTCATCCGACTACCATCAGGGTTCCGTGGTCCAAAGAAAGCACCGGCTTCCACAACTAAATTATCATCAGAGTTAATAGATAAATCGGTAACTGTCAAAGTATTACTATTACCGCTATTCAAGACTGCTGAGAAAAATGCTGCATCTGTCATTTCTCCTGTTAGCTCATCTATCCTGGCAACAACACTTACCTTTGCACCACCACCTTGACCATAACTGCGTAACCAAGACTGTGTAGCATCACTCGCAGCACGACGAAAGTCTTGACTAGGACTTCCTTGAGTACCATCGGTACTGAAAACTGCATATAAGTCGTCTCCATCCCAAAATAAACCACGACCGCGACCATCTGCTCCGGTGCGTTCATAATCTGTTCTTACCCAATTATTAGCAGGGTTAGTATCGTCGAAGCTAGCAATAATGGGGTCTTGATTATTACCCGACTTTTGCCAAGTACCGATATAAATAGTTTGAGTGCCAATTTCAATACTAGGTCCGCCTTTAGCAGCTATTTCTGCTTCAGTGTCTGAGGGAGTAAATTTAATGACGCTACTTGCAATTTCAGCAGGAGCAGCAGGAGTAGGTGTCGATGTTGAATTAGATGTTAATACAAAATCTGACTCTTGCAAGTTTGCTTGATTTTCCAAAGTTGCAAACAAACCTCCTTCACCGAAACCGCTAGTTGTACCATCAGGGTTATAGAAAAGTTGACCATTGGCAGAATTATAAACTACCTTAGCGCTGCTAGTTCCTGCTGCTGCATCATTGTCAACAACAGCAAATTCTCCTGCAACACTGAAACCATCCCCAACTACACTACCCAAACTGCTGAAAGTAGTTTTAGATAAAACTATTTTGTCTGACTCAGCACTATTGAAGTCTTTAATAATATCCGAACCCATATCAGTCAGACTAAATTGACTGCCAATATCAAAGATAAAGCGATCGCTATTACTTCCACCTGTTAAAGTATCTGTTCCCTGTTCGCCATTGAGAATATCTAGACCATCTCCACCTTGAACAATGTCATTTCCTGTACCACCTGTTAGAGTATCATCACCCAGCCAACCAGTTAGGGAGTCATTACCTGCATTGCCGTTGATAATATCTTGACCATTGCCACCACCAACTGTATCTTGACCCTCACCACCGTTGAGTTCGTCATCACCTGCCTCACCTTGGATAAAGTCGTCCCCACTATCACCGTTGAGTTGGTCGTTTCCTGTACCTCCTTTCAAGGTATCTGCATCATTACCACCGTTGAGGGTATCAGCATCATCTCCACCTTGGAGAGTGTCGAAACCATCACCCCCATCAATAATATCATTACCCCACCAACCAGTGAGAGAGTCATTACCTATATTGCCATTCAGTACATCGTTTCCGACACCTCCACCTAGGGTATCATTACCATCACCACCATCAATAGTATCGTTACCAGCAGCACCTTTTAGGGTATCATTGCCACCAAGACCATGTATACAATCATCATCTGATGTACCGTCGATTAAGTTATCTGAGTTATCGCCAGTTATACAGTCTCCTGTTGTTGGTGTAGGGATAAATTCAACAGCACCAATATCTGTAATGCTACTACCATTATTATCACCATCCACGGGGCGAGTATTGCCTAACTGGTCTGTAGTGGGTGCATTAGTATTATTTCCTGTATCAATAGCGGCGCTGCCATTTGCCAAGGGATGAACCAAGAAACCATTAACCTCTTGCAATTCTCCAAGTAGAGGATCGGCAACAGTAATATTTGCAGTCACCAATTCGTCATCGCTATCTACTGCTGGAAATTGCAAATTGCCTCCCTCGTCAATCAACTGAATGTTGCTTTGTTTGCTTTTGTTTACATTTCCGGCAGTATTGCGATCAAAAATCGTATTACTGACTTTGAGGTCGGGAATATAATCCGGACTAGGATTCGTGTAAATAGCACCCGACTCTTCTCCAGCAAAGTTATTGGTAATCGTTGTATTTGTAATATTTGTAGGTGCGTAAGCAGTTATTGCTCCCCCCCGACCAACTGTGCCATCTGCGCTTTCTGCTCTATTATCGGAAAACGTACTATTAACAATATCAACCTCAGTTAGATCTAATTTTCTGTCAATCCACAATCCACCACCCTCAATTTCAGAGGTGTTTCCCGCAAAAGTTGAATTGCTTATTGTAAACCTTCCAGGAGAAGTACGACCGTCCGAAGTTCGACCTGTACCTAGTCGTATTCCCCCACCTTGAGAGATATCTATAGCATTCTCGATGACTGAATTATTGATAATATTAGTATTTTCAATAACTACATCGTCGCCCGGATAGAGAAACAAGAATGCTGCCCCCCCTGCACCCGCACCTTTATTGTCTTCAAAGTGGCTATTGCGAATTGCGATTGTGCCGTTATCACCACCAAAACTCGCGGAAACTCCATCAGTATATATTGCCCCTCCATATCCCCGAGGAGAACTGAAACTACTAGGGATTTCGGCTCCAGCAGTAGTGTCGTTATTGATAAATCTTGAGTTTTCTACTGTCAAAGCAGTTGCAGCACCAAAGATTGCACCACCGTTGATTCCTTTGTTATTCGTAAACTCACTATTTTGGATGGTTAGAACTGCAAAGCCATTAGTAGTAATTGCACCGCCACCTTTTTCACTTCCTCCAATAGTAGCATCGTTACTGTCAAACTTACTGTTAATAATTGTGGTGTTAGTCCTATTGCCAACCCAAATAGCACCGCCTCCATCCCCAGAGGTCACGTTATTTTCAAATGTGCTGTTTTCTACAGTTAAGATACTTTCAGGACCAGTCCTAATTCCGCCACCGTTTCCTGCGAACTCTGATTCAGTCGTTCTGCCATTTGCAATTCTCAGATTTCTGATGGTAAGATTTGTTTGAGAAGTTGTCTCTATAACTCGACTGGCGTTATTCCCACTAATAGTTAAATCTGGCGCATCTACTGCATCAATAATTAAGTCTTTATTGATGTCTAATTGACCAGAAGTGAGGGTAATACTTTGATTAGCTAAACTGGAGTCAAATTCAATTGTATCTCCTGAATTTGCATCGGCGATCGCTTGTCTTAAGGAACCAGTACCACTATCATTATTATTAGTTACTGTAATAGTGGCTAAAGTACCATTATAAGTAGCCATTATTTCTGGTTTTAATACTTTAGAAGCTGTAATTATTCCAGTAGTAAATCCTAGATTCCAATCTCCAGGATAAGCACCTGTAGGATTAACTGAAGCTGCAATATTTGCTTTAGTTAGTTGATGTAATTTCTGGACAAATTTTTCACCTATTCCGGCTGCAACATTACAACCATAAAGTAAGACATCTGCTGTTGTGTTTAGTGCTGCTTGCCATTTTTTTATCTGATTTTGATACAGTTTAATAGTATGGGTATTGAGAAAGATGTCTCCTAATTTTAAACTGCCAGGACTACCGTGGGAAAATATATGAATGGCATCTAGTTTTTGGCGGGAATTTGTATATGTTTCTAGGTGAGTTGTAATAACTTCTATTCCATCTTGATTTTCAGGAATAATAACTACATCTATTCCTGCATAAAATCCGGAAATTAAGAATTGATAATCCTCAATTTGCGAGTCAATAAAAACAAGATTTTGTAATGAAAAATTAGAGTTGTTTGATTTCTGATGAATATGATTATCTGCAGTTAACATTTGTCTTACTCCTAGAGGGTGTTTATTGGTAGATACACCTTTAGAGTTAGATATCGGCCTGATTAATTATTCTATAAGCAAAAAGTAATAATTATTACTCTTTAATCTCTTAACTATGGGACAAGATAGTATGATTTGCAAGCCCTTTAATAATAAGAATAATTCATGGTAGTTAAAAATGTCACCCGTAGTTTTACTGATTTTTTTTTTGTTTTGAGTATAATACTAATTATGGCTTATTCATTAATGGATAATGGATAATTGATAATTACCTCTTATTTATAGAAAATCATAGATTTTTGCAGATAATCGTAGGTTTCTAAGAACAGATAAGAATTTAACTTCTGATTATGATGTCCGGATAATAAATAATAAAAAAGTTTTGTTTGTAGTAGGGCTTGAGTCCTAAGATATAGCGCTACGCATTAAGGTTAGGACATTTCTAAATCCTAAAATCCTTTATTAGTCTACTATTCCCTATTCCCTATTCCCTATTCCCTATTCCCTAGCGCTATACATATTTCATAAGCTTAATCCCTAATACCAGCCTTAATTATAATTATTTAACCGGACATGATATGATATCATGTCCGGATAAGAGCGCGATAGAACTCCGTTCCGCTTACGCGTTAACGCAGTTGTGCGCCAGCAATGAAAAAACTTTCTCCTCCTTGTCACTTAAAATTCCCGCCGTTGGTGAATAAAGGTATGATATCCTATCCGGATAAGAGCGCGAACAAAAAACTTTCTCCTTCTACTACTCTTTCTTTTTCTTTATTCCTCTTCTTTATTTCCTCCTGACTCCTGTACGGGCGATTTCCGTTTGTCATGCTCCTAATTACGCGTTTACGTTTGCAGAGCATTCCTAAGGAAAGTATTCCGGAACGGAAATCGCCCCTACGACTCCTGACTCCTAAATAATTAAGATTAATATCATACATGCTCTTCACCAACGCCAAATTCCCTATTCTTCCCTCCTGACTTCCCCTCCTGACTGCTGACTTCTGACTCCTCTATTGTTATTTATAACTATTTAACCGGAGATGATATGACTTATAACTTCCTTAACTTTGCTGCTATCCTGTAGATAAATTGTTAAATTAACTAATTAACTAAATAAAATGTCTCAAACAGATGTAATTATAATTGGTAGTGGAATTGGGGGTTTAACTTGTGCTGCTTTACTAGCACACTATGGTTTTGATGTGATAGTTTGCGAAAGTCATTCTCTTCCTGGAGGTGCTGCTCATAGTTTTGAGCGTCAGGGATTTAAGTTTGATTCTGGACCATCTTTACATTCTGGTCTTTCCTATCGCCCTTCTACTAACCCACTAGCACAAGTTTTGGATGCTATCGGTGAGGAAGTACCTTGCGTAACTTATGACACTTGGGGTTGTTGTTTGCCAGAAGGCAAATTTGATACATCAGTCGGTGCAGACCAATTTTGTGATATTCTCCAAAGGTTGAGAGGAGAGGGTGCTGTAGCGGAATGGCGTAAACTCCAAGAAGTTATGGCTCCACTAGCAGAAGCAGCGATCGCTATTCCTCCTGCTTCTGTCCGTTTTGACTTAGGAGCAATAATGACAATGGGGCAGTTTTTACCTACTATGGCAAAACACATTTTTAATGTTGCTCAGTTAACCGGGGCATTTTCCCAAGTTATTGAAGGGGTTATCAGAGATCCTTTTATCCGAAATTGGCTTGACTTACTTTGCTTCTTACTTTCAGGTTTGCCTGCAAATGGTACCAGTGCTGCTGAAGTTGCATTTATGTTTGCCGAATGGTATAAACCAGGAGTTGTACTTGACTATCCTATTGGTGGTAGTGGAGCAATAGTTGATGCTTTGGTGCGTGGGTTACAACGTCACGGCGGTAAATTGATGTTGAATGCTCATGTGGAAGAGGTGGTTGTAAAAGGTGGGCGTGCTGTTGGGGTTTTGTTGCGCAATGGAGAAGAAGTTCAGGCAAAGCAGGCAGTAATTTCAAATGCTTCTGTTTGGGATACTTTGAAATTATTGCCGGAGGGTACGATTTCAAAATATTGGCGGGAAGAACGACAAGCAACACCAGAATGTAATAGTTTCATGCACTTACATTTGGGTATTGATGCCACAGATATTAAACCCGATCTGGCGTGTCACCATATTGTTGTTAATCATTGGGATGAAATAGATGCACCCCAAAATGTTGTATTGGTATCTATTCCATCTTTGTTAGACTCTACTGTTGCACCTCCAGGAAAGCACGTTATTCATGTTTATACTCCAGGAAATGAACCATATCAATTATGGGAAGGTATGGATAGAAAGAGCCAAGAATATGCACAGCAAAAACAACAAAGAGCAGAGGTAATGTGGCAAGGCTTAGAGCGAATAATACCTGATGTGCGTTCCCGTTGTGAAGTGACATTGTTGGGGACTCCCATAACTCACGAACGCTTTCTTCGTCGTCACCGGGGGTCTTATGGTCCAGCAATTCGTGCTGGGGAGGGGTTGTTTCCTGGACCGAATACGCCATTGCCAGGGTTGTTATGTTGTGGTGATTCTACTTTTCCGGGTATTGGTTTGCCAGCAGTGGCAGTAAGTGGGATGATAGCTGCAAATACTCTTGCTCCTGTGTCGAAGCATAGGGAAATGTTGGAAAGATTAGTGATGTGAAATCCTGGTAATTAATTTTTTTGACAGAAATTTTCAGGATCGATGACTTTATAGGACTTACGCAAAGAAACCCGGTTTCTGGGTTCCCCTGCATAAGTCCTGTTTATATAGAATGTAATTGAACACTTGTTCATTGCGACAATAGGAAGCAATCTTCTATATTTCTGGGATTGCTTTCCTTACGGAATGCTCCGCAAACCTTCCACGAGTCTAAGTCGCTTCGGACTTAACGCATTTTTGTTATGCAACGTCCCTACTACTCCCGTACAGACGTTGCATGCAACGTCCCTACTCCTTAAAAAAGACTTTTTCAGCAGAGCAATAATTATCCGGATTTGATATCACGTCACAATCAAAACTTTTAGGGACGTTCCATGGAACATCCCTACTCTAATTTAGCTATAAAAAAAATACAGCAAATCCATGAATAAATGCCTAACTTTTACTAAAGCAGTATTAAGCTCGGAGAATAAAATTATCTGAAGATAATGGAGAAGTTACATTAGCAAACTCACCACCGTTACCAAAACCTGCCGTAGTACCATCGGGGTTGTAGTACAAGTTACCACTTTCTAGACTGTGAACAATGACAGCATCTGAAATAGCAGCAGCAGCATCTGTAGTAACTAGATCGAATTCACTGAAAACGCTAAATCCTGGATCTGTTCTGCTACTTGGGTCACTTGTAATAGCAGCGAAAGTAGTTTTATCGAGAAGAATAAAGTCTTGAGCTGTATTAAAATCAGTAATTGTATCTATTCCTACATCATTTGTATCAAATGTTTGATTAGTGTTAAAGATGAAGAAGTCAATACTAGCACCACCAGTTAGAGTATCGTTGCCAGCACCACCATTGATGCGATCGCGACCTTGGCCACCAAGCAATATATCATCACCATTACCACCAAGTAAGTGATCGTTCCCAATGCGACCTTCTAAAACATCGTCACCAGCACCACCTCTGAGCAAGTCATTACCAGCACCACCAACTAACCAATCTCGGCTACCAAGACCATTTAAAGTATCGTTACCTCCAGCACCAAACATAGCATCAGGTAGAGCAGTTCCAGGAAGATTGTTGTTTTCAGCAGTACCACGAATATCTTGTAAAACAGTGATGCGAGCTATTCCAAAATCCTCTCCATCATTTCCTATGGTAAAATCAGCATCAGGGCGTGCTGTTAAAATGCCTCCTGGTTCACCACCAAGTCGTTGACTACCAAGAAAACCTTCGTGTAGTGCAGTTGTTCCATTTTCATCCACACCTGTATTTGGTTCTGTCTGACCAAGTGCTGCCGTATTTTCAGGAATTTCATCATTTACTTCTGTTCCTGCATCCCATACTCCATCATTACCTCCATTAACCGTAAAATCAGCTCCTACGAAATTTCCATTAGTATCGAAAACCGCGTTAGCCAACGGATCTCCATTAGCAATGAAAGCATCATTACTAGGCAATATCATGGAGGCATAACTAAAGTATCTGTACAGACTTTCATCTACATCAAATGCTCCAAGACCAAGGCTTCCTTGAGTAAAAGCTCCACCACTTGATGGAATTACTCCGTCAATACCACTTTCACTACTAGCAAACTCATCAGATATAGTATCAAAAGTAGCATCTTCAGCGAGCCTTTCTAGACCTTCAGTAGCAGGTTCAGTAGTAGTAAAGGTGTCAAAACTACCATCATGGAACGCTACCCATACTGGAGAAAAGAATACAGAAGTAGTTGAAGTGCCTTCAGACACTACGTTCTGAATTAGAACTCTAACATCAGTCATAAAGTTTGTCCTCACTAAATTACCTAGTTGTTATTGGAAAGTCTATCACAAGAAATTTACTTTCATAACAACTTAAAAATTTTATAACAACTTAAAAAAAAATATATTTTTTTATGTGAATT
>JBCDJM010000048.1:0-31549 GCA_038747755.1 Cyanobacteria bacterium P01_H01_bin.35 | reverse complement strand
TTGACCTTTCTCAGGAAAATATTAAGCATAAATAGTCAATTACTTACTCCTATTGACCCCGATAATTGTTTCCTGTCTCCAGTATCGAGTCTCCTGTCTCCTATTCTTGATACTACATTTTGTCGTGCGGAATGTAGGTTAAATAGGGCTTGCTGATTAAATATAAAAGCCTTTACAGATAAAACTTTTATCTTTTTTAGGTCTGAAAAAATTACAAACTTTTAGGTCAAAAACCAGCAAAAATTTAGCATTTTTTGCTCAATATTTAGAGAAAAATCAAGGGACTATTCTTCATACCTACATTCCGCACGACAAAATGTAGCACAAAAATAGGAGTCAGGAGTTGTAGGGGCGGATGGCCAATCGCCCCGACAGTAGGCATAATTTCCTACGGAATGCTCCGCACACAGGAGAAAGTCATAGTAGTTAACAATTAAGTAAGTATTTATGCTTAATATTTTCCTGAGAATTTGACTGAATTGAACTACGGAATGTGGGTTCCTACTACCTCCTCTAAATTTCCCATTTCTTCTGTAAAGGTGATTTCCTACGGAATGCTCTGCAAACACGAATCACCCCTACGACTCCTGACTCCTGACTCCTGACTCCTACAACTACTCAAAGACTTTTTCAGCAAGCCCTAAATATCCTATTATCAATCGTGATAAATTGAGTATTTAGTGCTACTTCAATTAATCTTGAATATATTCTTTGCCATTTAATAAAGCTATTTCAGCACGCAAAAATTCTCTTCCTAAATAAGCAGCATGATCTAACATTGTAACTAGACAAGGGTGTGTTTCTTCAAATATTTTGACACACATTTCTTTGGCAGTTCTAGCAGTAAATGTTGTAGTTTCTTGACGTTCTACTTTTCCTTTTGCTGGAATAGGTTTTCCTGTTTCTGGATCAATAGCTAAACCTCGGTCATCAATAATATTAGTGAAGTGTTTTGCACAAATTAAGTTTGCCTCTTGGTCAATAAAAATAATTAAGTAACCACCTGGATCGAGGTCTATGTGACGTTTAGAAAGTTTTTCATCAATGGTGGTTATCTCTTCAAATTTTAGATTCATAGTTCAAATTTATAATTACCTGTATTCTATTCTACATTTTTATCTGAATTTCGGCACAATACTACTAGCATAGCGCAGTCTTTTTATCAAGATAAATGCCAACCAGTATTATCAAAACAGTGATTTATAATGGTAATAACAAAATGAGTGAAAACCGCTATAAACCTCCCAAGTTTGAGAATATAAATTCTAGATAATCTGCTAGATTTGTAGATGGAAATTATAGAGTAGGCTAAGAAAAACTATTTTCTTTCGTGAGAAAATAAGTACAGTCAATTTGGTCAAAAAAACTTCCTGCTCAACTAAATTAAGTCAAAATTATCAAAGATTCTGCTCATATATCCTTTCCTAGTTTTTTTATAGACATTTATTCTTAATCACTACCGAAAACAGATAATACCATTTCTCAAAAACAATGCTATACCTGAATTTGGTGTGGAAGTGTGGAAAGTATAGAAGGTGGGGCGGAGGTTAAAAGTAGGAAAAATATATACTAAACTACTAATAATTGTCAACAACAGACTTTTAATCTTGGTAAATATTGACGTGTTGAAGTATAGCATTAATGCGTGGTAATTGGTATAAGTCAGTAATAATTGATTTAGGCATCTCAACATTTCCAACTGTATCAACAGGAGAAAACGAAAAATATCAAAAATTTAGCTAAATTTTAACGTAAATAACTATAAAAAAAGGTGGTAAAGGTAGAGAAAAGTCATATTTATAATAGATAAATTACCAATGGATAATTGATAATTAATTCCCAAAAATTTAAAGACTATGCTAATAATCAATAATGGGTAATTGATAATGAAAGAATATAAAAATTGCTTTTTCGTGACTCTAGAAACTTTTAACTTCTTGTATAGGTTTCATTAATCAATCATTATCCATTAGACATCTCCGAAAAAGATATATACTTTTTGCTCTTAGAGGGAACAGGGAACACTTAAGTGGGAACAAGGAACAGGGAATTTATTCTTACGAAAAAGATACGAAAAATGATTTTGTCACTTATATTTTACAACTCTAGCTTATCTTACAGCAGTTTCCGAAGCTATGAGGTACAGTTGTTTTTATTCTTTTCTATTCCCTATTCCCAGTTAAGTGTTCCCTCAAACCTAAAATTTTGTACCTCATAACAACGGGAAGCGCTGTAAATAAAAAGCAAGTTTATTTTTTGGAGAGGTCTATTATCCATTGTTCATTATCCATTATCAATTAATGAAAGATGCCAGCAAAAATTATCCTCACAATTACCGAAGGCAGTATCAAAGGTCAGCAGTTCATCTTTGAAGAACGTACTACCTGTGTTATTGGTCGTTCCCATGACTGTTACCCTCAACTACCTAACGATCAAGCTCATCGCACTATTTCCCGATACCATTGTTTATTGGATATTAATCCTCCTGACATTCGTGTGCGTGACTTTGGTAGTAAAAATGGTACTTATATTAATGGCCAAAAAATCGGGCAGCGTCCAGCAAATCAAACCCCTCTGCAAGCTGCCCATCTAAATTTTCCAGAATATGACCTAAGTGAAGGTGATGAAATTAAAATTGGTCCTACTGTGATAAAAGTTAGTATCTCAGGTACTAGAGAAGGTGATAGTAGTGATTTTCTCAATAACTTAGGTACTGAGGATGATGATGAGACTATTGCTGAATCAAAAGTTTCTCATGGTTCCACAACTGCTCAATTTAACCAAGAGGAAATTGTCAAAAATCTAGGACAGATAGCCAATGAAGGAGAGCCTAGTCTCAAAGTTTTACAGGAATATACTATTATTAAACAACTTAGCAGTGGAGAATGCAGTCAAGATTATTTAATTTTAAATGAGGATAGTGGGGAGTTATTAGTGCTGAAAATAATGCTGCCTCAAGTAAGGGTTAGTCAACGTGCGAGAGAAATGTTTCTTCAGGAGGTAGAAAATACTAAAGCTTTAGATCATCCTCATATAGTTAAATTTAAAGATTATAGTTATTTTAATGGTACTTTTTTCCTTACCTTGGAATATTGTCATGGTGGTAATGTAATAGATTTAATGCAGCGAGAGGGAGGAAAACTATCAGTTGAACAGACTCTACAAATTATTCTTCAGGTGTTAGATGGTCTAGAATATGCTCATAATGCTGAAGTTCCTTATGTGAAACAAGCTGATAGTAATTTTAGTCCGGGACGAGGTTTAGTTCACAGGGATTTAAAACCACATAATATTGTGTTGGGTAATCTCAGAGGTGCTTCTGTGGCAAAAATAGCTAATTATGGCTTGGCAAAAGCTTTTGATATAGCTGGTTTGAGTGGTCAAACTATGAGCGGTCTAACTTTAGGATTACCTGTTTTTGTTCCCCGTCAACAGGTGATTAGTTTTAACTATATAAAACCTCAAATGGATGTTTGGGCAATGGCAGCAACTCTCTACTATATGTTAACAGGAGCATACCCTCGTGATTTTTTGGAGAGAGACCCATTTTTGGTGGTTTTACAAACAAATGCTGTGCCTATTCGAGAAAGAGATATTTCTATTCCAAAAAATTTAGCAGAGGTTATCGATTTAGGATTAACTGATACACCTGAGATTTACTTTAAGAGTGCAACTCAGTTTAAACAGGCTCTACTAAATTCAATATAAAATTAGTTTCTTTCATACATCTATTTATTATTTTGTCAATAGCTAAAATTCCTTAAGCATTTATAGCTTTCTAAATTTTGTTGATTTGAGGTTGTCTAATTATTCTTAAAATTGGCAGATTTCAGAAGAGATTAAGGTAAATACTAAGTTGTAGCTTTCTTAAGAAGAGTCTTTTTTAGATTTATGTACAACATTGGCACAATATCTTATGTACAGGGTATGATACCAAATCTCTGAAATAAGGCAAGCTCGTGAAATAATTTGTCATAATCTTGAGAAAATCACGCTAATTCGATTTAGAAAAACAATATTAAAAGCTAATTTGATTAGTAAAATCTATATTTATCAAACGCTATTTAGTTTTGTTTTTTTAAAATTCTTTTTGTAATACTTAAGGTAAATAGCACCAGAGGTAGTTAAAATTTTTCAATCTATAAATTTTGAGGGCGATCACTCTATCTTTAAATTTTTATCTTTTTAGAGTTAGTTGTGAGTTTCTCTACAATTTCTTTAATTATGAGGTAGCGGAATATGGCATGAGTAAAAATTTTATTTAGTGTGTCTAATTGTTTGCTTTTCCAACAATTTTTCTACCACCAACAAGATTTATGAGTTTGACTTTGATAGAAAGGAAGGTCGTCTATTAATTTATTAAAATGCGGAAGTTTTTCCATCAAGTATTTTTCTAAAGCTCCTACTGTAAAACATTGATTTTTTCTCAACTTTAATGCTTCAAGCAAAACATAGGTAAATGCTCCTTTTTTCAAACTTTGAATTTCATAATACTTCTCTTTTGCATCACAGGAATAAAATGTAATTATTCCCTGATAATCTTTAGTTTGTATTTGTTGACCTTTACTCATAGGTGCTTCATAACGACAAGCATCAATAAACATCACCACATTTTTTGCCTCCCAGTTACGCAATCTTTCAGTAATGTAGTTAACAGCGATCGCCGTTCTATCTAATCTTCCAGGATTACTATCTGAAAGCATCAAATAATCCCCATCTGTTCCTCGCATTCCATGTCCTGAAAAGAAAAACTAGAGATTGTCTAGTTTTTTTGGGGGTTTCTTGAACTGCTCATAAAAAAAAGCATCTAAATTACCAAAAGTTGGTTGAGTTAGAATTGGAAAACTTGCCTTTTGTATAGGTGGCGAATCTTCCGTAAATAAAAATATATTTTTGAACCCCAAATCTTCTTCTTTTAACAAACTGTGCATTGCCTCAGCATCTGCTTTGGCAAATTGAAGGTTGTTGAAGAAATTATATTGATTAATACCAATTAGAATTGCCCAATTATTAGTAGTCATTTGCTTCGCTAATCTAGATTAAATTATCGGTAGAGACAAAATAATTTTCAACCTCTTATCTTTCTATTATTCGTGTCGTTTAAAAGTAAGTTTAATTTCTGTGACTCCCCCAAATTTTCCTTTTGTCAATCCCCAAAAACCTACTTATCCTTCTGCATTAACTCCTACAGAAACTTCAATTTAGTCAAGCTGCATTCCTGGTTTTTCTTGTGTTGCTGCTTGTTGTTCAGCTTGAATAAATAAATCTCCCACAACTTTCATAAATTCCTGCAAATTTTCCTGAAGCTTTCTTGCAGGAACTGATACTAAACCTTTTGGCAAATTCTTATTTGATTTTTGAGAAGATTCTTCTGAAGAGTCATCATCAAAATACAAAACTCCACCTGCATAAGCTCCACCCCCCTTTTCTCCTTCAGTTAAACTTTCTTGTGAGATATTAGTAATCATCCAAAGCTTAGGTTCTGAATCAGAATTAAAATCTGGCATTAGTTAATCTCCAAAACTATAATTAATCTAAGTTTAGATATTCCTAAGTTTATTAACTAAACCCTAACATTTGAGATATAACCTTTTCTACAAGCAAATATACTCACAGAAATAGGAAAAATTATTTACTTGTAAAACTTAGACATATAATCACACTCTAGCAAAAGCTTATAATTATTATTTCGGGAATAAGTTGTCAAAAATTTAGTGAAGCCTGAAACAAGTTATTCACCTAAAATCAAATTAATAAAACCTACCAAGAAAAATAAACAATGAAAGGAATCTGGCTAGAAAACCAACACCTCAAACTTCGCACCGACCTCCCCACACCGGAACCGTCAGAAGGAGAAGCACTTGTCCGGGTATTGCGTGCCGGTATTTGCAATACAGATTTAGAACTTCTTAGAGGTTACTACCCCTATAAAGGAATCTTAGGCCATGAGTTTGTCGGTGTAGTGGAACAAGGACCAAAAAATTTACTCAATCAAAGAGTAGTAGGAGAAATTAATGCAGCTTGCGGTAAATGTCGCTTTTGCTTGAGCGACCAACCCACCCATTGTGAAAATCGGACAGTCTTAGGAATAGTTAACCGCAACGGAGCTTTTGCCGAATATCTGACCTTGCCAGTCAAAAATCTCCATCCAGTTCCCGATAGTATCTCAACTGACGAAGCTACATTTACCGAACCAGTTGCAGCAGCATTGGAAATTCAACAACAAATACAAATTTGCCCAGTAGATAGAGTTTTAGTCGTGGGGGATGGTAAACTTGGACAGTTAGTTGCGCAAACCTTAGCTTTAACCGACTGTCAGTTATTAGTTATTGGTCGTCACCGGGAAAAATTGGCAAATTTAGAGGAGAGAAGAATTAAAACTGGGTTTGTTGATGCAGTTACTACAGGAGCTTTTGATATTACAGTAGAATGTACTGGCAACCCAGAAGGATTTGCTATTGCCCGTCGCGCCCTGAGACCGCGTGGTATTTTAGTTCTCAAAAGCACTTATGCAGGGAATTTGAGTTTAGATATTTCGTCATTGGTGGTGGATGAAATTACTTTAATTGGTTCTCGCTGCGGACCTTTTGAACCAGCCTTAGATATTTTATCAGAACATAAAGTTAATGTCAAGCCATTAATTCAAGCCCATTATCCTCTAGAAGCTGGAATGGATGCTTTTGCTCATGCTCAGAAGAAGGGAGTTTTAAAAGTATTAGTAGATATTGGTTCATCAATGGATAATAGATAATTGATAATGGATAATTGATAATGAATAATTACCTCTTTAACAATGGATAATGGAGGATGATTGATTAATGACAACCTATACCAAAAGTTAAAAGCTTCGAGAGCCACGAAAAAGCAATTTTTATATTCTTTCATTATCAGTTATCCATTATTAGGAGAGACTTTAAAGAAATTTATACTCCAAATTTATTTGGAGTAATATATAAGTTCATAAATTTATCCTCTACTGCCTAACTCCTTATTAATTGATAAAGAAAATATCAAGTCTTTTCCAAATAGGATAAATAAACCGGATACATCAATTTATCCCCTACTTCCTATTAATCTATAGCAAGCAGCCCATAGATCGTGACAAATAAAAAAGTAGATAAAAAACTTGAAACTCTCACCTGTTTCCAGTTAAGTTTTCCCTCCATACCTAAAAGCGGTAAGGTTTTTATAAACAGATAAAATAGGATTGCTATATCAAGATTAATACTAGGAATGAGCCATTAAATTTTTTCCCTAGTCTACTTTCCTTACTTGTCTTATCTAAAACTATCATTTCAAAATTGACAGACAACTAATCAGTTAATTAACCTCCTATATTAGGAATTAACCTTATCGTAGTAACTCACAAATTTAGGTCTATAGTCAATACAATTAATTGCTTTTTCCGAAAGAGCAATTTTAAGTCTTACAGGACATTTTAGATGATAATTTCCAGTAAAAAATAGACAATTAGCACAAGAAATATTGTGCATCTTTTGAGCGCGACGGACTGAATTAGCGATCGCGCAGATTATACTCCAAAGTGTTAAAATAATCAATCCCCAAGCTAATAAAAAACACAGAGGAACTCAAAATGGCTGTATGGCATGAATTATGAAGTCAAGAATTTGAAACTATAGTTGCTGATTCATAACATAAATTGCATAATTTTTAACTTACAGCAGTTTTCAGATTTATGAACCACATCGCCCCTACTGTGGTCTACCCAAATGAAAAGCGCTGTAAGCTATATTTAACCGAATTTTTAAGAATATCTAAAGTTAAAAGCTTAAGTTCCTATAGAATGAAAATATTATAATTGTTCACGATAAACAATATAGGAAATTAGGCTATGACTTTAAGACTAGGTGACAAGGTACCTGACTTTACTCAAGATTCCTCTGAAGGACAAATCAACTTTTACGAATGGATTGGAGATAGTTGGGCAGTGTTATTTTCTCACCCTGCCGACTATACACCAGTTTGCACAACAGAATTAGGTATGGTTGCTACACTCAAAGCAGAATTTGACAAGCGTGGAGTTAAAGTTATTGCCCTAAGTGTAGATGACGCAGAATCTCACAAAGGTTGGATTGGAGATATCAATCAAACTCAAAAAACAACTGTTAATTATCCCATCTTAGCAGATGTAGATAAAAAGGTTTCTAACTTGTATGATATGATTCATCCAAACGCCTTAAATAATCTAACAGTTCGTAGTGTTTTTATCATTGATTCAGACAAGAAACTCCGCCTTACTTTAACTTATCCAGCAAGTACAGGTCGTAACTTTAATGAAATTCTCAGAGTAATTGACTCTTTACAACTAACAGATAATTATCAAGTTGCTACTCCTGTAGATTGGAAAGATGGAGATGATTGTGTAATTGTTCCTTCTCTTAAAGATCCCGAAGTATTGAAAGAAAAATTCCCCAAAGGTTACACAGAAGTTAAGCCATATTTGCGGATGACTCCTCAACCTAATAAATAAATTTATAATGTAGTTAAGGATTAAGAGTTTTAGTTTAGATTCTTAATCCTTAATTATTTTGTAAGCCGTCAGCAGTCAGCTATAGCAATCATATTTCAGTTGTGAGATTTTAGTAGTAATTAGGAGTCAGGAGTTAGGAGTCAGGAGTCAGGAGTCAGAATATGAAATAATTTTGATTTATCTTAATCGTTCTTAAATTCTCTCAAAATCATTCCTGATTGCTATATCAGCTATTAACTTATGATTTTAGAACTAGAATTTAAAATTATGTTTGTCTAGTATTCCGCAGGAAAGAAAAAGGTCACTAGCTAACCGAAGTTAAGTTATTCTTCAAAAGCTGAATACTTACATTTGAGGAGGAAAAATATGATTGAAGAACCGATTATTTTACAAATGCTTCCAGATTTAAAAATGACAGAGGAACAGTTTTTTGAATTCTGTCAAATTAATGGAGATTTACGCATAGAAACTAATAAATTTGGAGAGTTATTAATTATGTCTCCGACTGGTTCAGAAACAGGAAATAGAGATGGCAGAATTATTCAGCAGTTAATGAATTGGTCAGATGAGGATGCTACAGGTTTAGCTTTTAGTTCTAGTACAGGATTTGCTCTTTCTACAGGAGCAAAAAAATCTCCCGATGCTTCTTGGATAAAATTAGAAAGATGGATGAATTTATCTAAAGAAGAAAAAGAAAAGTTTGCTCCTATTTGCCCAGACTTTGTAGTGGAATTAATGTCACCTTCAGATAACCTAAAAACTCTACAAGCAAAAATGAAAGAATATATGGAAGAACCGGGAGTAAAATTAGGTTGGTTAATTGATAGAAAAGAGAGAAAAGTTTATATTTATCGCCCAGGAATGCCTGCCGAATGTTTAGAAAATCCTGAGAGTGTAAGTGGAGACCCAATATTGCCTGGATTTGTTTTAAATATGAGCAAAGTTTGGTAAAAGGGAGGGGAAATTATGGTTGACGATTTGATGATTTTACAAATGCCTCCAAGTTTAAAAATGACAGAGGAACAATTTTTTGAATTCTGTCAAATTAATCGAGATTTACGGATAGAAACTAATAAATTTGGAGAGTTATTAATTATGTCTCCTGCTGGTTCAGAAACAGGAAATAGAGAATTCAATATATGTCTACAACTAGGGTTATGGTCAGAGGAAGATGGTACGGGTTTAGCCTTTAGTTCTAGTACAGGATTTACTCTTTCCACAGGAGCCAAAAAATCCCCCGATGTTTCCTGGATAAAATTAGAAAGATGGAATAGTTTATCCCCAGAAGAACAACAAAAATTTGCTCCTATTTGCCCTGATTTTGTAGTGGAATTAATGTCACCTTCAGATAACCTAAAAACTCTACAAGCAAAAATGAAAGAATATATGGAAGAACCGGGAGTAAAATTAGGTTGATTAATAGATAGAAAAGAGAAAAAAGTTTATATTTATTGCCGATGAATGACTACCAGATGTTTAGAAAATCCTGAGAGTATAAGTGGAGAAACAGTCTTACCTGAAGTTGTTAAATATAAGCACAGTTTGGTAAACAAGAGATAAAATATGCTTCAAGAAATAATGATTTTACAAATGCCTCCCAGCTTAAAAATGACAGAGGAACAATTTTTTGAATTCTGTCAAATTAATCAAGATTTACGCATAGAAACTAATAAATTTGGAGAGTTATTAATTATGTCTCCTGCTGGTTCAGAAACAGGAAATAGAGAATTTAATTTGTGTCTGCAACTAGGGTTATGGTCAGAGGAAGATGGTACGGGTTTAGCTTTTAGTTCTAGTACAGGATTTACTCTTTCCACAGGAGCGAAAAAATCCCCTGATGTTTCTTGGATAAAATTAGAAAGATGGAATAGTTTATCTCAAGAAGAAAAAGAAAAGTTTGCTCCTATTTGCCCTGATTTTGTAGTGGAATTAATGTCACCTTCAGATAATCTGAAAACTCTACAAGAAAAAATGACAGAATATATGGAAGAACCGGGAGTAAAACTAGGTTGGTTAATAGATAGAAAAGGGAGAAAAGTTTATATTTATCGCCCAGGAATGACTACCGAATGTTTAGAAAATCCTGAGAGTGTAAGTGGAAACCCAATATTGCCAGGATTCATTTTAAATATGAGCAAAGTTTGGTAAAATTTGATTTTGTAAATACTAAATAGTAGGTGGGAAAAAAATGGATATTAAACAAGGCTTTGTTGGTACAGTTGGCAACACTCCATTAATTAGATTAAATAGTTTCAGCGAAGAAACTGGATGTGAAATTTTAGGCAAAGCAGAATTTCTTAATCCAGGGGGTTCGGTAAAAGATAGAGCAGCACTTTATATTATTAAAGATGCAGAAGAAAAAGGTTTACTTAAACCTGGTGGAACAGTAGTTGAAGGAACTGCTGGTAATACAGGAATAGGTTTGGCGCATATTTGTAATGCTAAAGGTTATAAGTGTTTAATTATTATTCCCGAAACTCAATCTATTGAAAAAATGGATGCTTTGAGAACTTTAGGTGCGGAAGTTAGACCTGTTCCAGCAGTTCCCTATAAAAACCCAAATAATTATGTGAAAATGTCAGGTAGATTAGCATCGGAAATGGAAAATGCTATCTGGGCAAATCAGTTTGATAATTTGGCAAATAGAATCGCTCATTATGAAACAACCGGACCGGAAATTTGGGAACAAACGGATGGAAAAGTAGATGGTTGGGTAGCTGCTACTGGTACGGGTGGAACTTTTGCTGGTGTGTCATTATTTTTAAAAGAAAAAAATCCGCAAATTAAAACTGTTTTAGCTGACCCCATGGGAAGTGGTCTTTATAGTTATGTGAAAACTGGGGAAATTTCTACTGAGGGTAATTCTATTACTGAAGGTATTGGTAATAGTCGGGTAACGAAAAATATGGAAAATGTGCCTATTGATGATGCGATTCGAGTTGATGATCAAGAAGCGGTAAGAGTGGTTTATCAACTATTAAGAAAAGACGGTTTATTTATGGGTGGTTCTGTAGGAATTAATGTTGGTGCAGCAGTAGCTTTAGCAAAAGAAATGGGTCCTGGTCATACTATTGTGACTGTATTATGTGATAGTGGTTCTCGTTATCAATCAAAACTATTTAATCGTGAGTGGTTAGCTGCTAAAAATTTATTGCCAGATGAAGTATAACTTTAAGAATTGATGGTAGAAAATAATCAAGTTGACAGACTTTTATTGGTCTGTCAAAACCGCAGTTGTCTGAAACAAAGTTCGGCAAAATTATTAGCTGCTTTTCAGACATTTAATATTCCTAATATTGCAGTTAAAAAAAGTGTATGTTTGGGAAAATGTGGTAGTGGAGCAATGGTTTTGGATTTCCCGGAAGAAAGGTATATTTGCGTCGATTCTAAAAATATTTCAGTAATTGTAGAGCGACATTTGTTGAGTTAAGTATATTAGGAAGTTTAATTCTAAATTTTATTGTGTGAACATATAATTGAGTATTTCAGAAAAATTAGTCGAATAAGGAGAAATTTTTAAATTGAGCAATTTATTTTTAAAACCGGAAGATTTTGAACGTATATTCAAAGACCATCTCAAAATTGAAACTTATTCAAAATCAATAGAAACTCTATTTAGCGATCGCCTTTTAAGGCGTATTGATTATAAACCTTACTATCAAAGAAATTATGTTTGGGATGATGACAAAGCTTCATATTTTATTGAGAGTATACTTCTAGGCACAGAAATTCCTCCTTTAATATTCTTCAATAATGCAGAGAAAATAGAAGTTATTGATGGAAGGCAAAGGTTTGAAACGATTAAGAGATTTAAGGATAATCAACTTCAATTAACTAAAAAAGGGCTATCTGCTTTAAAACAACTCTCAAGAAGTACATATAACTCTATTCATAAAAATACTGGCATAATAGATTTATTTTTAGATGCCAAGATTAGAATCGTTGAATTTGAAATTGTCAATGAACGAAAGTTAGACTCTCTATTAGAAGATAAAATCAAAAAAGAAATATTTGCTAGATATAATTCAGGTATAACGCCTTTAACAACACCAGAAATTGACAATGCTGTTTATGATAACGATCCAATTTATCAGTATTTTAAAAATATTTTAACGCAAGAACCAGATTTTGAAAAATTAATGTATGATTTGTTCTTTAAAAGAAGTGGCAATAATAGCATAGAACATGACAGAGGAAAAATTTTACAGTTTATTAGACGACATTTAGTTTTAAAAATGTTTCCTATAAAGCAATATTCTTGGGGTAATTCTAGGACAGAAACTTTAGAAAAATTATTTGAATACTTATCAGATAAAAATCCCGATCCAGAGCCACTATGTCAGTCATTTATTGAGAAAGTTAAAATTGTAGAATCATTCAAGCAAATATTTATAGAATTCAATTTCAAACACAATCAGTTAGTTTTTGAATGTTTACTATGGAGTATGCTAATTTTAGAGAATGAAAAACTAGATTTATCTAAACTAAAAAATCAAGCTTTGTTAAAGAGAGTAGGTAAAAAAATATCAAATAATATCCAAAAATATAGGGATGGGGATTATAAACAAATACAAGAACGATATACTTTTACAGCTAAACTGTTTGAAACAGAATTGAAAATTAAATTACAAGTTTATTATGAAGGTAGTGATAAGAAAACAAAAGAACTGAGTAAACTTCGCCAAACAGAGGATGAAGATACTGTGACTAAACTCAGTGAGCTTGAATCTTTAAGAGTAACTAAGCCAGATCCATCCCGAAACTCAATAGACGATATAGCAAGAGTAATGGAACGTAAGAAGTTTTTAGTTAGACCTTCTTATCAGAGATCCGAAGTAATTAATTTGGCGAAAGCATCAGCCATCATAGAAAGTATTTTGTTAGGTATTAATTTGCCACCTATTTTTATTTTTAAACGTTTAGATGGAATTTCAGAAGTTATTGATGGTCAGCAAAGACTTTTAACAATTTTAGGATACTTGGGAAAAGAGTATGTTGATGAGGAAAATAATAAACGTAGCACGAGAAACTCAAATTTTGCCCTGAAAGATTTACGAATTCTTAAAGACTTAAAGAATAAAAAGTTTGAAGCTTTAGAACCTGCATTACAAGATAAAATTTTAGATTTTGAATTATTTGTTGTTGAGATAGAAGAACGCCTAAATACCGAATTCGATCCGGTAGATTTATTTGTTAGATTAAATAATAAGCCTTATCCTATCAAAGAAAATTCCTTTGAAATGTGGAACTCTTGGGCTGAACGCGGAGTAATTACAAAAATCAAAGATAATGTTAGTAAACATCGAGAATGGTTTCATTTAAAATTAGCCAAGCAACCTAAAGATCGTGACCGGATGGAGAATGAGGAACTATATACATCTTTAGTATATTTTGAGTTTAAACAGCTTCAAGAGCAAAATATAGAAAAGTTTCTCAAAATATATAAACAAAATAATAGAATTAATCTTAGACTAGGTGTAATAAAAGATATTAATTTAGTCTTGACGAAAGTTTCTGAAAATCAGGAAGATAATAAACTATTTATGAAGAGCATTACAATGGTCGAACAATTTATATCAAAAGTAAGATTTGTGTTGCTTGATGAAGATATAGATAAAAATCAGCTAGATACATATTTGAAAAATGAATTAGATTCTCTATATAAAACTCGTAAGGGAAGTCGTAATTTTAGAAGAACTAAACAAGATTTTTATATACTCTGGTATGTATTTATTCCTCTAAATTATGAAATGGTAAGGCACTATAGACAAGAGATTAAACAGGAACTCAAAGATTTATTCTATAGAATGAAAAATACACAAGATAGTAATTATGATGAAAAGAAATTTAAAAAAGAGATAGAAAAATTTCAAAATAAGTACAAGCAAGATAAAAGAAAACTCAAATTATCTGATTCACAGAAGGAAATGTTAATAAAACAACAAGGAAACAAATGTCCTATATCTGGAGACCCTCTGTTTATGGGTGATGAAATTGAAGTAGATCATAAAAAACCATTAGCTATAGGAGGTTTAGATTCTATTGATAATTTACAAATTACTCATAAAAACGCAAATAGGAGAAAAGGTACAAAATATAATAATTCTTAGTTAACTCTAGTGGTTAATTATTTTCTATAACTAAGATTCATATAAATTCTCAATTGGTATAGCGGAAAAGCAGAAACGTAAATAGGATGTAGAGAAATTTCTGATTTTTTAATAACAAAGATTTGGCAAATATTTAAACTGCCTTTGTCAACTTTGTGAAAGAAAACCTCCTATCTAACAAATGTAGGCCAACTAAAATTTCAATAGTTTAGTTGGTCTGTAGTTTGTTATAATTTTCTTAACAAAATAGTTATAGGAATCCCAGGATATCAAATTATGGCATACGATTACGATCTATTTGTAATAGGTGCAGGTTCAGGAGGGTTAGCATCTTCAAAAAGAGCAGCATCTTATGGAGCAAAAGTAGCGATCGCTGAAAATGATTTAGTTGGAGGAACTTGCGTTATTAGAGGATGTGTGCCAAAAAAACTAATGGTTTACGGTTCGAGATTTTCTCACTTATATAAAGATGCGGTAGGTTATGGTTGGAGTGAAGTAGAACCTAGTTTTGATTGGCATAAATTAAGAGATACTGTGAATACTGAAGTTCTACGTCTGAATAAATTACATATCAGTTTCTTGGAAAAAGCAGGGGTAGAGTTAATAGAGGGATATGCTAAATTTATTGACCCCCATACTGTAGAAGTAGGCGATAAGAAATTTACAGCGGACAAAATTTTAATCGCTGTTGGTGGTAGACCAGAAAAAATAAATATTCCGGGAATTGAACATACTGTTACTTCTCGTGAAATGTTCCACCTCACAGAAAAACCAAAAAGAATGGCAGTTTGGGGAGGCGGTTATATTGGTGTCGAATTTGCTGGAATTTTAAATGGTTTAGGCACCGAAGTTACTCAAATTATTCGTCGAGATTTAATTTTACGAGGATTTGACGAAGACATTTGCAGCAACATTCAAGAAGGAATGACAAAACATGGCATTAACTTCCGCATCAATACAAATGTAGAAAAAATTGAGAAAGTGCCAGAAGGATTAAAAGTTCACTTGAGTGGAGAAAACGCTGAACCCTTAATAGTTGATACATTTCTCTGTGCAACTGGGCGTAAACCAAACTTAGCAGGTTTAAATCTAGAAAATGCTGGAGTCGAAACACTTAGAAATGCAATTGCTGTGAGTAACAACTGTCGCACTACTCAACCAAATATTTATGCTGTCGGAGACTGTATAGATAAAGCAAATTTGACCCCAGTTGCTATTGCTCAAGGTCGCGCTTTTGCTGATACTGAATTTGGCAATATTCCTAGAGCAATTTCTCTAGAAAATATTCCCACTGCTATTTTCTCAGATCCAGAAGGAGGAACAGTAGGTTTGACAGAAGCAGCAGCAAGAGAAAAATTTGGAGACTCTATCAAATGTTACCGCGCCAAGTTTCGCCCAATGTTCCACAGTTTCACAGGTGCAGAGGATAAAGTAATGGTAAAATTGGTGGTTGAGGGTAATACTGACAAAGTTTTAGGAGTACACATGGTTGGTAAAGATGCTGGTGAAATTATTCAGGGTATGGCGATCGCTGTAAATATGGGCGCAACCAAAGCAGACTTTGACCGCACTATTGGTATTCACCCTTCCACTGCAGAAGAGTTAGTGACTCTACGTTAATATGGAAGTTAAAAGTCAAAAGTCAAAAGTCAAAAGTAAGATACTATTTCACGGAAGTTAAAAGTCAAAAGTTAAGATTTAGACTTACAGCGCTTTTCATTTGGTTAGACCACAGTAGGGACGTTCGCATTTTTGTTATGCAACGTCCCTACTGGTTTATCCTTGTGGAAGGAAGCAATTTCAGGGGTGTGGCGAGATTACTTTATCGTCGCTCCAGACAACTCAACCGGATCTATCTTAGAAGTTAAATTCTTAATAATTAAGAGGAAAAATTTTATGTCTCAGGTTTTGATTTCTGCTGTATTAGGATTATTGGTTATACCTTTAAATATTAGTTCTGTTTTAGCAAATCCTAATTATAATAATGTCTCTAAAAAAAACAACCCAATTATCAAAGTACAACGTCCAGGACAAAATCAAAATAGGATATTTGAACAACTAAATCTTACCGAGACGCAAACTCAGAAAATTATTGCAATTCGTAATCAAAATCAACAAGAAATTAGACAAAGTTTACAAGACTTGCGTAATGCTCAGGAAGAATTAAATACAATGATTACTGGTAAGGAAAATGATAATCAACTTCGGAAAAAACATAGTGAAGTTTTACAGTTGAGACAAGAATTAGCAGAATTACAATTTAATACTCTTCTAAAAATTAGAGAAGTTTTAACTCCCGAACAATTACAACAGTGGTCTAAATTAATGCAGCAACGTCGGGAATCTCGTAATAATCCCTAGGTAGGGGAGTTGTCGGAGGTGTGGGGAGTTTGGGGAGTTTGGGAGAAAAATGTATATTCTTACCATTACTAAGCAGGAGAAGCGAAAAGTCAATTAGGACTTACAGCGGTTTTCATTTCAGTAGACCACAGTAGGGGCGATTTCGTTCCGAATTTAACAACAATCTCCGCATAAATAGCATCTCGCCATTCCTCCACAGGAAAATTTAAGTTTAACTCCAATTGTTTATAGGAACTATCTACATTTTTACTCGCAGAATTATCATTTTTCTGACCTCCAACCCCCACAATACTAACTTTTTAAGGACGGCTTTTATTCAAATCAATTTTATTAACAGTATTATTAAACCGATCATCATGTGCCCGTAAAGATTGTAAAACTTGCCAAATTACCTTATATTTTTGATTATTACTTAAAGCTACATCAGGAGAAATATCTGCAGATATCTCCACAGGCAAAATAATATAACCATACTTTTTCCCCTCAGCTTTCCGCATCACCCTCCCCACAGACTGAACCACATCCACCACAGAATTTCGAGGAGTAAGAAATATCACCGAATCCAACGCCGGAATATCAACCCCTTCAGATAAACACCGCGCATTAGACAAAATTCGACAGATATTTTCTTGAGTATTAGTGTCAGCTTTTAACTATTCTAATTTGTCATTTCTTTCCAAATAATTTTGTGTACCATCAACATGATCTAATTCACACTGTAAAAATTCCTCATCATCAGGATTTAACTGTTGATATTGCTTGATAATATCGGCGAATAATTTCACAATTTTCTGTGAATATTTAATACTACGAGAAAAAGCAACTGCCCGTTTCATCGGATAATTATCTTCTATTTCCTCCCCAGTTGCATCCTTAAGTAAACGTTTTGATAAACCATTCCAACAACCAACAATTTTTACCGCATCATCCAAATTTAATTCATTATTTGCATCAGCTAACTGTTGTTTAAAAGTAGCACTAACAAACTTTTCATCAACCGCCAAAACCATCACCTTATAATCAGTTAATAAACCAGTGCTCACCGCTTCACCAAAACCTAAACAATGAAATTCTTGACCGTAAATATCCGAATCATCCATCGAACATAAAAAAGCATCATTTTCCCTCGCTTGAACCTTAGTATCATCGCTAAAAATTTTCGGAGTTGCTGTCATGTAAAGCCGTTTTTTAGCCTTAATAAAATCTTGATTATGAACTTTCACAAAATAAGATTCATCCGTTCCCGCAACAGTTACTCCCGTAGTTCTATGTGCCTCATCACAGATAATTAAATCTAATTCTGGTAAACCAATTTTTTGAGCTTCAGATATTGCTTGAATAGATTGATAAGTAGAGAAAATAATAGTTAATTCTGACTAATTTTCTTCATTATGTAGAGATGTTGCATGGAACGTCTCTACATTTTGCTTCTTATTAAAATTTTGCGTATTATTTTCCAGGATTTTTTGATAAGACTCAATAATATCTTGAGCATTAGTTGTAGGAGGAAAAGCCAAATCATTAACAGTAATATCCGCACGATCATCAGTTTGAGATTTCCTCTTATTTGTTCCAAGCTTAGTATCAGAACAAACTGCAATACTATGAAAATTAACCTCACTTTCTGCCGTCCATTCCCTTAAAATTTGAGAAAGTAAAGAAATAGAAGGAATCAAAAATAAAATCAGATTATTCTCTTTAGAAAACTGTTCAGCAATTTTCAAAGAAGTAAAAGTTTTACCAGTACCACAAGCCATAATCAACTTACCTCTATCGGCAGTTTCAAAACCAGCGATAACCTTTTCGATAGCTATTTTTTGATGTGGTCTGATTTGTTTTTTAGGTTTAAGCTCTAAATAATCAGGATTAAGTACCTTGACAGAATTAATTGTGCATTTTTATTGGTCTGTGGTAGAGGTATCAAGGGATTACAAGCATATTTATATACAAATAATTTTGTCTACTTACTTATTGAGATTATATTTATCCCAATCAATAGAACTATTTGCTAAATCATAAATAGTAGCCCGAACAACAGGAATTTGTTGATTTTCTAAAGCAGCTTCCGCATTTTTACTCCACTTATTAGTAGTAGAAATAATCATCCGTTTTTTAAATAAATTAGTTCCTGAAGCGGTAAAAAACGAATCTATATCTTACTTTTCTAAAGTACGTTCTAAATCATAACATTTACATTGAATCGCACAATAATCCCCAGTATCCCGTACTAATCCCACCAAATCAATACCAGTATCAGGCATATTTCCCCGTTTCGGAAAATCCATCCATAACCAAACTTCACTAAAATACTGTTGATAAGTAGTATCCTTTTTGAGATAATTTAACATTAATCTTTCAAATCTTTCCCCTAATTCACGCTCAGAACGGGAAATTTCTCTATACTGCTTTAATATTTCAGATATTGAGGACTTGGACTTGGAATTACTCATATCTACACCAGTGTAGTTTTTGATTCTAAACCCTACCATTTTAATCTTCTTTCCTGGAGCAAAGCCGATATTTAGCAAACTTTTTAAGATTTGCTATAAAATTGTTTTATAACCATAAACTGTAGATGTATCTCTCTAGTCCCTAAGTCTAACAAAGAGACATCTTTACTAATAACTGATAACTAATTTATCTAACTCCCACCTAATTTTTATCTTCAATTTTACTTAAAAAAATGCTGAATAATTACACTTATATTTATTTACATGGATTTGCCTCTAGCCCCAGGTCTAAAAAAGCGATATATTTACGCGGTCGCTTCGCTGGAATTAACATTAAACTCAATGTTGTTGACTTAAATCAAGATGATTTTTTTAACCTAACTCTTAGTAGACAAATACATCAAATTGAGTCAGTAATTAAAAATAAATCTACACCAATAATATTAATCGGTTCTAGTTTTGGTGGTTTAACATCTACTTTTTTAGCACAAAGAAACCCAAATATAAAAGCAATAATTTTACTAGCACCAGCATTTAATTTTTTATCTCATTTGCGCAAAAGTTTGGGAGAAGAAAATTTACAAAAATGGGAGGAAAGAGGAAATTACTGGATTTACCATTATGGAGAAAAAAATTACTCGCTATTGAGCTACGATTTTATTACAGATTTGATGAAATATCAGGATAAAAAATTACAACGTAATTTACCAACTTTAATTTTGCATGGTGTAGATGATGGTACAATTCCTATTCAAGCTAGCCGAGAATTTGCGACTAAACGTCCTTGGGTAGAATTAATAGAACTTGATAGTGACCATACTTTAGGGAATGTTATGGAAACAGTTTGGGAAGAAATTAATCAATTTTTCCAGTAATACCAATTTCCCAGCATTAATGCTCTATTTCGGTAAGCATTCAGCTATTAGCTGTCAGCTTTCAGAAAACTGACTTTTCTTATTTGGAATACTTCACAAAAAAGCGATTTTTATTCCTGAAAATATCTTAAGTACCATTAACAAAGCTTTTATCGCACATCATAAATAATAGCTGATAGCTTAATTACAATTAGAGTTGATAACTAGAGCTAGTCGCTATTGTGCTTCAATTCTCTGGTTAAAAATATAGTAGTATAGTAGAAATTCAGCAAATGTTTGCTTTATTAATTAAAAAGCTGATAGCTAATAGCTAATAGCTAATAGCTAATAGCTGAATGCTTACCTATTATCGGCATTAATCCAAGATATATTATGTCTTTGAAACCTACTCTCTACTCTCTACTCCCTTACTCCCTAATAATAAATAATTAAGATAAGCTTATAAATGCTCTGAGAATTAAAAAATAGTAACTATTATAATAAGAATATATCAGTAATGAACTAATAGAGAACTATGCAAACTTTAGCTGTTGATATTGGTGGCAGTGGGATTAAAGTAATAGCTTTAAATGAATTAGGAGAAGCAACCACAGAACGTAGTCGTGTAGAAACACCAAACCCTGCAAAACCAGCACCAATATTAGCAGAAATTGTATCTTTAGCAGCAAAACAAGGAGAATTTGACAGAGTATCTGTAGGTTTTCCTGGTGTAGTCATGGCTGGTATTATTAAAACAGCAGTCAATTTAGATCCTGACTGGGTAGAGTTTGATTTGGCAAAAGTTCTATCAGAAAGGTTAGGAAAACCCGTCCGAGTTGCGAATGATGCTGATATTCAGGGATTGGGAACTATTCAAGGTAAAGGAGTAGAATTGGTACTAACCTTGGGAACTGGTTTCGGTTCAGCATTGTTTGTAGAAGGGAAATTAGTGCCGAATTTGGAAATGGGTCATCATCCATTTCGCAAAGGTGAAACTTATGAGGAACAACTAGGAAGAGCAGCATTGGATGATGCGGGTAAAAAAAAGTGGAATGAACGGTTAGGAAAGGCGATCGCTACTCTAGAAAATCTATTTAATTGCGATTATATTTATCTAGGTGGAGGGAATACCAAAAAAATTACATTTGATTTACCATCGAATGTCAAAATAGTGCCGAATGTGAATGGTTTATTAGGTGGTATTGCTTTGTGGCGAGATTAATTAGGGTTTGCTGAAAAAGTCTTTTTTCGGGAGTAGGGGAGTAGGGGAACGGGGGAGTAGGGGAGTAATTGTTTTGCCCAATTATTGCTAGAAATGCGCTCCTTTGTGAGCATCAAGAGCTGAAAACCAGGTGCTTTTTCAAGACCTAAAAATGCTTTTATATTTAATCAGCAGAGCAATAATTACAGCAGGGAAAACATTTCCTAGTTTAAGATTTATCATTTCTGACTGTTACTATAGTCAGTAACTAAAATTTAGTAGAGTAGGTAATAGATGAATAGTAACCTCTATCTTTAAACCTACCCCTACTCTATATATTCATATTATTGTTCTTACTCAACTAGCAAAAAATAAAGTTTTGAATCTAGGCTAACTAATTACCTATTTATACCAAAATTTTAAAAAATTAAATTGGGATAATTATCATCCCAAGTTAAATATTTATTTATCTTTAATTATTCATGCAAGGAATGGAGAGACTTATCAAGTTCCATTCTTTGTTTGGCTTGATTTAAAAAGTAACCACTCATCATTGCAGAAGCAAGAAGTTGACCAAGGTTTTCTTTGCTAGTTGTTATTGCCGTAGAAAAATGTTCCAGTGGTAAATGTCCCAACATTCCTTTTAAATTTTGTTCCATAATTTGAGCTACTTCTGGATCTGGTTTAGAAAGTTGAGCAACAGTTTCTGGATTCATAGATTGAACATATTGCCATAGTAAATTACTACTATTTGATTGGTCACCAAAACGTTCAGAAGGATTACCGGAAAGATTATTCATAATATTTATCTCGGATAAATAGAGTGATTTAACATTAGTTACATATTAACAAGATATCTTCCAGCTACTCTAGTCAGTGCAACCGAACTTTCAGAGACGGACTTTTCGACAAACTGTTATAAGGAAATTTATAATTTTACTTTGTACTCAAGATATCAAAAAGTTGGTGCTCCCTTGATAATTTTGACTTCTTGTGGAATTAGAGAATAAGGAATAGGAAACAGAAAATAAGGCAAATTTGCTCCTCTTAAAGGAACAGTATTTTCTCATCTACTTGATTTTTTTTCAGAAAATTACTACTTGTACACTTGCACTGCTACGAAAAAATAAGCTTGAATCTGCTGTAAATACTGAAACTCAGTTATATATTGCTTTTGACTTTTGACTTTTGACTTTTGACTTCCCAATAGCGCTGTAGACTGGATATGTAGAGATGGAAAAAATCCCATGAAAAAATCATCTAAAACTAAAGGTCGCCTGGTTTGGAATCATTCAACCCATATCGACGGGTTAATCCCAATTTTAGAGAAACTAACCCAACATCAGGGTATTGAAACTGTTACTCCAGGAGTTATCAGTAGGTCTAGAAGTCATATTCCCCAGATGAAGCTCAAAGTATCAGTACCTATTCGGGGTGGTTTTAAACTTATTGCTAGACAAGGAAAAACGGTACAAGAAGTATTTATGTTGACCAGTTTAGGTCAAGAAGATTTAGAAGAGGCGATCGCTGAAGTCTTAGCTAAATAAATATACTTCGCTGTCCGATTTTTGGTAGATGTATTTGGAAAAGCTATTTGATTTATGCCTACACTTTGCCACTATAAGTGTAGGCTCTTATATTTTTTCTGACAACTCCTACACCTTAGAGGATTAAATTTTGACCTCTATCTTATTCAACTTCGATAATTTCACTTTTAAACCATCACGGGGAGAAGGTGTAGGTACTGCAACTAAACTTAAGTCTTGTTCTGGCAAAAGTTCCCATTCATAACCACGCAACAACATTACTGCAAAAATTTTCATCTCCAAGCGAGCAAACTCTTTACCCAAACATTCTCGCATTCCACCACCAAAGGGAATATAACCAAATACTTTTTGTTTATCTACAGAATTTTCTGGTGCAAAACGTTCGGGGTCAAAATTTTTATGGTTTGGATAGAGAGTCTCATCTTGATGAGTCTTACCAACTTGATACTGAACTAACCAACCTTTAGGAATTGAATATCCGCCAAATTCACAGTCTTGAATTACTTGTCGGAACCCACCCCCCACAGGTGGAGTGAATCTCAATACTTCCTTAAGAACTTGTTCAAGATAAGTCATCTGTTTGAGACTTTCTGTAGTTAGGGGTTCTGTGGGAGAAAACTGCTTTTGTTCCTCACGAAGGCGAGTAACTACATCTTGGTGTTGACTGCTTAATAGACAGAAAGAAGCAACTGCCGAAGTTAAGGTTTCGTGACCAGCAAACAACAACGATAAGATCTGGTCTTTCAACTCATCCAAAGGTAAACCATTGCCATCTTCATCCTTGGCTTGCAAAAGTATTCCCAAGGCATCCTCACCAAAATTTTCTTCTTGCTGTCGTTGCAGAATAATCTTTTCTATATGCTGGAGTAACTTTTGTCTACAACGAAGTGCTTTACCAAATCTTGTCCAAGGTAATGATAGAGGAATGGAAAATAAACCTTTTACCCACTCTTCAAATAAACTAGCTAATTTTGTCTGGGAACCCCCATCACTACCCATAAATAAACGACTCGCAATATCAAAGGTATAATCACGGATTTCAGGATACCAGGTTAATTTACCCATCTTTGCCCACTTTTCCAGATAGCTAGCAGTCATAGTTTCCATTGTGGGAGTGTAATTTGCCAAAGCTCTAGGTTGAAAAGCTTGTGCCAAAAGTCTACGTCGTTGCTTATGGACACTACCTTGTTGAACAGACAAAGAATTAGGGCCTAATAAAATCCTGGTACTTTTTGGCCAAGTAGCAGTAAAGTATTTATTTTCATTGGAAAACAAAAATTTATTAGCTTCTGCTCCAGCTAAAAATATTGTAGGAGTGCCAAAAATATGACTTTTGTAGATTTTTCCATGCTTTTTTTCTCGTTTTTCAGCGAAATTGTTATCTGTTAAAAAACTAATAGTTTCACCCACTAGAGGTAGACCAAAATTTCCTGGTGGTAGAGGGAATTTAGTATTTGTTGTAGTCATATAAATTTTATTTCGATTTCTACTTGTCTGAGAAGGTATCTGTAAAATAAATATAAAGAAATGCCTCAAATATTTATTATTCGGTGGGTTACGCTAACTAGAGAAATATTATTTTATTTTGTGAGATTATTCCCGCCTAATCGACTCTACATCAAGGCTTTATTTTTTATTTATAGATACCCTCTTAACATACTTATACAAAATCAGGACTTACACAGTACAAGGTATTTTCGTCATTGCGACCGATAGGGAAGCTCTCAAATCCTAGTTTTTCGTACCTCATTCGTAAGTCCTAATACTTCTACAAAATTGAATTAGGGCTTGCTGAAAAAGTCTTTTAGTAGTGGTAGGAGTCAGAATAAATGGGGAATTTAGAATAGGTAGTCGAAAGAATAGTAAGAGTAATTTTTCTCTAAATATTGAGCCAAAAATCCTAAATTTTTGAACCTTTTTGACCTAAAAGTTCGTACTTTTTGCAGACCTAAAAAGGCACTTAGCTTTATCTGTCAAGGCTTTTATATTTAATCCGCAAGCCCGAATTAATAATATTCAAAACACTCATAATTTTTAATTTCTCTTTTTCATTATCTTGAATTACCTATCATTACCTAAAAATATGATTGGAACACCTATATTTGAGGTAGGCATAAATGCCGAGCAAAATATATAAAACATCAGCCTAATTTTAGTCGTTCGGAATCTTTAACTAGAAATTAAACTTCTTCCTTCCTTATTCAATAAGCCCAATTATCTTGCCACTTGACATTTCCCTCTTCAGCTAACAACCATTGCCGAGAAACCAAATTTTCTCGCTTCGGAATATCTGTTTCATTTCCATGCTCATCCCGGTAAACAATTGCATACTTATAAGCAATTACTTTTCCTGCACTTTCATTAAAAGGAATTTCATTAAACCAAGTATTAGAATTAATATACTCTAACTGGTAAGCTTTAGTAATATCCCAATTTCCCAATTCTGGGCAATCTCCAGTTACTACTACTACCTCACCATGATTAGTTGGAATACCATTTAACTGTGCTCGGACAATAACTTTTCCCTTGACACGATCGCCTAAATAATTAATCACAATCATGTCTTGTACCCCCAGTTCTAAATTATGTAAAGCTCCGTCTTTTACTTCAAAAAAGCGCTTCGTTAAACTGCAAATATATTCACCATCTTCAAAATCAGTTTCTACCCGATCTATTATTATGGGATTACCACGATTAATTGCTACAAAACAACGATAATCTCGGTAACGTCGTACATAACAATAAACATCCTCAGTCACATATTTTTCCCACTGACTTCCCAGAGAAACAGCAGGATTAATTCGACGAACTTTTGATAATATTTGAATATCCCGATAAATAGGTGTATCTGTATCCCACTTTTCCATCATCGGGCGATTATAAGGTTCTTCTCCACCATCAGTATCATTATAAAGATATTGCTCACTACCATAATAAATGCAGGGAATACCACGAGAAGTCATAATTAAATTAATAGCTAATCTCAAAATTCCTGGGTCTGGATTCAAATTTTGAAATCTAGGCATATCGTGATTATCAACAAAAGTCACGAGTTCACTAGCAGTATCATAAACATTATCTTGGTCTAGTAATTCTTGAATAATATGAAATCCTCCCGGCTCACATTTTCCTAGAGCGCGCCTAATAGCAATACAAAAACCAAAGTCTAGCATTGACATTCCAGACTTATTAGCAAATTCCACTGATGGAGCATCATAAGGTCCGCTAAAAATCCATTCCCCAAAAACAAATACTGATGGTTTATGGCTTTTAATATCAGCATAAAATTCTTGCCAAAACCATAATGGCATATGTTTAATTGTATCTATTCGTAGAGCATCTACTCCTCTATCCAACCATAATTTTATTGCTGATTTTATGTATTTTCTATAGTCAGAATTATTTTCATTAAAATCTGCTAATCCTCCCAATTCTTGGTTTTCAACTTGCCATTTATCATCCCAATCTTCTACTTCACCATAATGATGATACCAGTCATTAACATCATTATGAAAATCAGCAATTAAAACTCCATCATCAAACAGTTGACCTTTCTTACCCCCTGCATCTGGACTACTGTGATTACAGACAATATCTAAAATTATTTTTATCCCCAAATTATGAGCTGCTGCTACTAATTTATCAAAAACAGTCTCCTGATTTTGTACTAAAGAAATCTCATCATCTTTATCTACTAAACGAGGATTTAGACGTTTAAAATCTTTCGCCCAGTAGCCATGAATCGGAGCCATTTCAAATAATTCTTCTTCTATTTGTTCAAATAAAGGAGTCATCCAAATAGCAGTAACTCCCATTTTTTTGAGATAGTCAAGTTTATCTATTACTCCCTGTAAATCTCCACCCCAATATAAACCCCATTTTTCTTTATTAGGGTCATATAATTTAGGGTTAGGACCTTCATTATTAGTAGAGTCACCATCAAAAAAACGGTCTACTATAATAAAATAAATTGTTTCTTGGCGAAACTCAATTGAGCGAGTAAATAGAAACTCAAAATCACTATTAATATTAGATTCACTACTAGATGTTTTACTTGTAGAATTTGTTGACATTCTTGACTTTTCTCCAGTTAAAATGATTTACTAATCCTAAATGATTTGTGAAAAAAACTAAAGTGGTTTAATCTCTCAAACCAAGCAAAAATAGGATTTGGAAACCAAACCCTATTAGATAAAATATTACAACCTCTGCACGGATTGCTATATAATTGATTATTGTTAAGACTGACACAATTATACTATATATAGCGTTTAAAAACTATAACGTTATAGTTTTGAACGCTATATATGTGGTCTGATGTATAAGTCATAATTGTCGAGCAATGTAATCTACGAACAAATGGGCATTGCTGAATCAAGGGATGAAACTTTTGGGAATAGGTAAATCCCATCTTTTACTTCCTCTTTCTCCAAAACTACAATTCATCCCACAAATATGCAACGCCGCATTTGCTCCGACATCTGACCTATTGCTATATAATTGATTATTGTCAAGACTTAGGCAATGGTAATATATATAGAGTTTAAAACTATAACGTTATAGTTTTGAACGCTATATATGTCGTCTGGTGTATAAGTCATAATTTTCGAGCAATGTAATATAAACGCAAACGACCATAAAATCGGGTATCAAGTCTCCCCTTTAAAGGAAATAAAAAAAGCAAATTCAATATTTCAAGCCTCCCTATGACCTGGAGGTTCCAATAACTGATAACTGAAATGACAATTCCCTCCTACATCTGACTCCTGACTTCGGTACTTATACAACTTCATCAGCAAAACTAGCCCAACGAACAAACTCAAAAGGTCCAGCGATCGCTCCCCAGACTTGTTTATCTGTTTCCGGGTCACATCCTGTGTCATGGCTAATAAATTTATCTCCATTTATCTCAAAATGACTTTTTAGATAGGTTGTTTTCCCTTTACGAACTACAGTACAAGCTTTTCCAGGTTCTACCTCCCCTCTAAAACTATGACCTGTCCATTTAGTAATAAAGGTGCAACCAGGCAGTTTTTTAATCTGTTCAGTTCTGAGATTTTCTAAACGTTGGGGTTCACGGGAAGCTCCATAAAATTCTTTTTCTTCTTCAATGGCATAATTCTCAATATCTATATGGTCTTCTGAAGGGACTAATTTAAGGATTCTCACTCGGTAGGGTTGATTAAGGGTAATATCATAAGCTTGCTCTAGATAAAGGCTTAGTCCATCGAGTAGTTGATATGGAAGTGGACGCATACAGACGCGAATGTGAGCGAAGAGAGGTGGGTTGTCAAAAGCTTGTTGCTGGTTACTAAAGTCGGCAGCAAACCAACGCGCTAAAGTTGTAATATCTCTTGAGTGACTCATTTCAGTTATTAGTTATAGCCCTGGGCGCTAGGGAATAGGGAATAGGGAATAGGGAATAGAGAATAGTCAGTTTCAGAATTTAGAAATGTCCTATAATTCAATTGCTATATCAGCTAGTCTTCTGCTTCTATTCATGGTCGTTCACTAAAAGCGGAGGGTAGCTCTCACTGACCCCATCTATCGAATTTATACTCTAAATATAGAATCATACAACTTGATGTTGTGTAAATCTATTAAGAATTAAGTAAGTAGCTTGACATCTTCTTCAAGATGTAGAGCATCATGGCGAAGGCCAACTTAAATGTTAAAGGCATAGAAGTTTTAACAAAAATTTACATCATGTCTTATTATATTTCTTGTCAATACCTGAAATTGCCCCCTATTCCAGTCTATCAGAAGTATTGTTTCAGATTAAAAGCCTGTGAATAAAGATAAGGAAGCAAGCATTTAGCAATTAACTATGACATAATAATGAAAATAATTCTTATTAAAACAATGTTGGTATAACTAGGGTTTGTTCAAAAAAGCAGAGTTTAGCAAGGCTGGAAAGACACAAAAAATAAGGATAATTGTTAATTTAGTGACTAGCTATAGCGTAATAATGCAAATTTTTCTTATTAAACTCTTACTCTAAGTAAGGTTTGCTGAAAAAAGTAGAGTGAGTGTAGGAATTGTAGGAAAACAGAGAAAGTAGCAAGAATAATTGTTCCTTGATATTTCTTGCATACTGAGCCAAAAATACTAACTTTTTCAAAGCCCAAAAAAGGTAAGTGCCTTTATATATCAATACTTTTAGATTTATTCAGCTAACCCTAAGTAACCACCCATATTTGATTAAATTACAGTCTTTAAGGATCAAACAGATGCTCAAAAGTTTCAATGTTCAAAATGTCCTAAATTTCAATGGATTTGGCTTTTTTAAAAAAAACACCAAATAATCGAATAAAAGTCAAAAAAGTCCAGCTAAAAAGATTCCAGCTAAAAAGATTCCAACTAACCATACTCCAACTGACTACATCAAACTATATTCGGATACAAGTCCAGTCGAGTTAATTTCTGATGCACTTGAGGAAAAAGACTTGGTTATAGCAACTGCTTACAAACAAATATTTGGCAATGCCCATCTTATGGAAAGTGAGCGGGTTATAGAAGCAGAATCACAACTCAAGAGTGGCCAAATCAACGTCATGGAGTTTATTCGTCAATTGGCCAAATCAGAGCGTTACCGAGCTCCAGTATTTGAGAAAAACTCTAACCTACGCACTATCGAACTCAACTTCAAGCATCTACTAGGCCGTGCCCCCGAAAGTTATGCAGAAATCTCCGAACACATCGCTCGCATAGCAAACGAAGGATTTAATGCGGAGATTGATTCTTACATCCCACATTCCGCAGTTCTCAATATATCTTTATATCTGTTTACATCCCCAAAATTTCTTGAACGATAAAATTTACTTACAGGAGTTGCGATCGCCAATATTCCTTGTTTTACAGCGCTTTTCATTTGAGTAGACCACTAAACTCATTGTTAGGAGTCAGGAGTTAGGAGTCAGGAGTCAGGAGTTAGGAGTTAGGAGTCAGGAGTTAGGAGTTAAAAGTTAGGAGTTAGGCGTTAGTATCATTGTGGTTTATTGATATGAAAACCGCTGTATGAGAATATTAGTAACAAAAATTTACATTTGGGTATTTTAGTCTAAATGCCTAAAACAATTACTGGCTAAGGATATTAGCCGAAGTATAAAATTTATTTATCAATTAAATGTTAAGAAGTGCGGAATGTGGGTTACATAGATAGTGACGAATACTGCGAAGTTTTTGGAACTGATATTGTCCCCTACTACCGAGGCTACCTAACTCAAACAGGTCGGAACCTTGCAGGGTATATTCATTCATTCCAACTGGTGCGAGGTACCCCAAGTAGCGATAAATCAACACCTGCATTATCCTATACAAAATTAATTGGACAAAAACTTACTCAAGAATGGTTCTAATCCCTGTACACCTTTGCTCGACAAGGCGGAAATTGCAGAGAAAGTACAAAAATTCTCTCAATCTGTCCCTCCTTCAAAACCTCCAGTAGGTAGGTATTGTCCAAGTTCATGTTCTCCTTCGGCAAATATTTATACTCCTGAGGAGATTGTCCGAAGAGCTGTAAAACTCAACCAATCCACTTCTCAACCTTTATCTGTTTCCCACTCTCTAATGAATAGGGATGATTATACACCGGCACAGATTTCTGCTCCTGCCGATCCTGTTGAGATCATCCGAAAAGCCCTGAAACTTAATGATGCCAAAAAGTCCTAATCGCTTATTGTATAGATAGTTTCAGTGAAGTGAAATAAATTGAACGTGGGTCGATAGACTACAGTAGGGGCGAATAGCTATTTGCCTCTATAATATTTTAGTTATGACAATGTGGTTTATCAATTTAAAAATCACTGTAATTGATATTCCATCAACTTAAGAAAAACAAGACCAGTTAAATATCATCTCTTATTTCAATACAAATCTTCAACAGCTAATTTTGCCCTGGCTCTAACTGCTAAAGTTGTATCTGTATCAATAATTTGATGAATAGGAGTAAAAATATCATTAAACCAATTTTCACCACTAAGTTTGACTACTTTTGCTAAACCTTGCAAACCTACCACAGCAGCATAACGCACTACCCATTCTGGGTCTTGAGATACTTGCAGCAGGGTTTGAAAAGCACGGTGTTGAGCATCGGAAACTTCTACTTCTGATAACTTTTCCCAATGAATAAAACCTAAACCTCTAGCTGCACCTCGTCGTACACTAAAAGAAAAGTCATTTGCTGCACTATCTAATAATATTTCTAATCCACGAGGGTCTCCAATACCTGCTAATGCTCTTATTGCCCAAGCTCTAGCACCATAGTTATAACCATCCAGTGTTTCTAGGAGTGGGAGTACAGCAGGTTCTCCTATTTCCACTAATCCATCAACTGCTGCCACTGCTGCACCTGGGTTATTATAGCCCAATACCTTAATTAATATTGGGATAGCTTCTTTTATATGAGCTGCTGCTAAATCTTTAACTGCATCTATTAAGCCTTGAGAAGAGTCAGCTTCTTCAACTGCCTGGATGAGTTGATTATCTATTGTTAAGGGTTGAGTATTCATCCTTATCAGAATTTAGAATCTTTTA
>JBCDJM010000047.1:0-31762 GCA_038747755.1 Cyanobacteria bacterium P01_H01_bin.35 | reverse complement strand
GAAATACCTTCAACACTTTGATTTTTAGCTTCACTAATACTATTAACAGATTGGTTGGTTAATTCAGATAGAGAATTTTTTGCTGCTTCTGTTCCCTGAGAAAAATACTCTTTTACTTGGTTCGTTGTATTAGTAGCAGTATCAGTCAATTTTTGAGTTGTTTGAGCAAAAACTTCTTTTGTCTGTGCAGTTATTTCTGAAACACTTTGATTTTTTACATTACTAACATTATTAACTGATTGATTAGCTAATTCAGATAAATAATTTTTAGCTGCTTCTGTTCCTTCAGAAATATAGTCTTTTATATAAAATCCGATTATATAGTATATGTATGTGGCTAGAAATGAGCAGGTATCAAAGCAATGGGAAAGCGTTTGAGTATCAAAGAACATATTTACTAGAACAAAATGGAGAAGTTTTATCAAGACGATAGGAGATGCGGTAGTTAGAGATGCTCCTCACCAAAATCAGGAGCCAAAACTTTGTTAGATCAGCAGGAGTAAATTATACTCGTGTAAACTTTAGAAAGCGACAAAGGTGGTCAGGCTGAGTGCCTTGTTAGCCCTGTGCCTCAAAATCATCTTCACGTAACTTCGCTGCACCATCAGACTGCAAAACCCAAAGTTCTTTATGAATAACACCTTTCGCCTTATTCATTTTCCAGGCAGACTTTAATACAGCACTTTTCTCATCAATAACGTCTACGCTGGGTTCAATGTAATCAACATTTGAATATCCATCTTCTATTAGCTTTTTCCAAAAACTCTCTATTTCATCAGTACCAGTAAAAGTACCGAAAGGCCGGGCATGCATAACAGCATTTTCTTCATACTGTGCTGCACAGCCAGAAGCATCTCCAGCATTAAAAGCGGCTTTCCATTTGTTGCTTGCTTCATTAACCGCTTTGATTACAGTATTTTTTTGACTTTCTGACAGCATGATTTTCTCCCTTTTTCTCTGTTCCATTATCAGTGACTAACTTAATAATTCTATCGCAGTTGCGGTACTATGGTAATTTGATTTGAATAGAGTTGTTGGGAAATAAGGTAAAATGATTCTCAACAGAAATTGGCCAGAAAAATGCTAAATATTGAACGAGCCTTAAAACATTCTGAGGTTACTCAGAGCATTAACAGGATTAAACCGTAAAGCCTTTGAATCCTTCTTGAAGTCTTTTCAGCAAATATATGAGCAAACATTGCTGGAGAAACCTCGTCAACGCTCTGTTGGAGGAGGCCGTAAGGCTCGTTTACGCACCAGTAAGGACAAATTATTCTATATTCTCTTCTACTTTAAATGTTACCCAACCTTTGATTTGGCTGGTATTCTGTTTGACATCGACCGCAGCCAGGCACATCATTGGGTTCATCGTTTACAGCCTATTTTAGAAGCAGCCCTGGGAGAAAAAAAGGCATTACCAGAACCCCAAATCAACAGTGTCCAAGCATTTATAGAGCGTTTCCCTGGAGTAGAAAAAGTGGTAATAGATGGCACAGAACTGCCAGTGCAACGACCCACTGACTCAGAAAAACAAAAACTGAATTATTCAGGAAAAAAAAAAGCGTCATACGAGTCAACATCTAGCAGCAGTAAACCAAAACAAACAAGTGCTGGTATTAAGTCAAGCAAGAGAAGGAAAGTTACATGACAAGAAATTTCATGACGAAGAAAAGTTGCTCGGAAATATACCTGGGGAGATACCAATTGAAGTAGATACTGGCTTTCAAGGTATTCAACACCAGTATGAAAATATTCGCATACCCCATAAAAAACCAAAGGGGAGAGAATTAACTCAACAGCATAAAGATGGAAAATCGTACATTGAGTCAATAAGCGAGTGATATGTGAAAACGCCTTCGCGGGTGTCAAGCGCTATGAGGCTGTCAATCAGATTTACCGTAATCATAAGGATGATTTTGATGATAAATTAATGTTAACAGCAACTCGACTATGGAACTTGTACCTGATGGCGGCATAAATAATAAAATCACTAACCAAATTAATTAGTTTGAGTTTTCATTTTTCCCTCACCTAAGTTATTTCCCAACAACTCTAATATTTATCTGTTTCTTAACTGAGATAAAAAAAACAAAGACCTCACCTAAAATAGGTGAAGTCTTTAAAAAATTTTAGCAATAAATTAGCTAAATACAGTGACTAAATATTAGTCAAGGTTAGTCATAGATAGCACTGGCTCAGTTTGACGGTCAAGACCCTTCTCAAAACCACCCTCAGCAGCACGAGCGCGACCCGCGTGCCATAAGTGACCAATTAAGAAGAAGAAACCAAGAATAAAGTGAGCAGCAGCTAACCAAGCACGAGGGTTAACGTAGTTGAAACCGTTAATATCAGTAATAATTCCACCTACAGAGTTGATGGAACCATTAGGAGCATGAGTCATGTACTCAGCAGCACGACGAACTTGCCAAGGCTGAATGTCGTTCTTAAGTTTGTTTAAGTCTAGACCGTTAGGACCACGAAGAGGCTCTAACCAAGGACCACGGAAGTCCCAGAAACGCATTGTTTCACCACCGAAAATGATTTCACCAGTAGGAGAGCGCATGAGGTACTTACCAAGACCAGTAGGACCTTGAGCAGAACCAATATTAGCACCTAATTTTTGGTCACGAACCAAGAATACAAAAGACTGAGCTTGAGAAGATTCAGCATTAGTAGGGCCATAAAATTCGCTAGGATAAGCAGTGTTGTTAAACCATACGAAAGCTGCGGCAATTAGACCCATCAAAGACAAAGCGCCCAAACTGTAGGAGAGATAAGCTTCTCCAGACCAGATGAAAGCGCGACGTGCCCAACCGAAAGGCTTAGTGAGAATATGCCAAACACCACCAAAGATACAAATTAGACCGATCCAAATATGACCGCCGATAATATCTTCCATGTTGTTAACACCGATGATCCAGCCTTCACCACCAAAAGGTGCCTTTGTCAGATAACCAAAGATAACAGCAGGATTAAGAGTAGGGTTAGTAATTACCCGTACATCACCGCCACCTGGTGCCCATGTATCATATACACCACCAAAGAACATGGCTTTGAAAACTAATAATAATGCACCACAACCTAATAGGATTAAGTGGTAGCCAATGATATTAGTCATCTGATTCTTATCTTTCCAGTCATATCCGAAGAAAGAAGAGTATTCTTCAAGAGTTTCTGGACCACGAACGGCATGATAGATACCGCCCAAACCAAGAACAGCAGATGAGATTAGGTGTAAAACACCTACTACAAAGAATGGAAAAATGTCAGTTACTTCACCACCAGGACCCACACCCCAGCCTATAGTAGCGACGTGGGGCATTAGAATTAAGCCTTGCTCGTACATTGGCTTTTCTGGTACATAGTGAGCAACTTCAAACAAAGTCATTGCTCCTGCCCAGAATACAATTAGACCTGCGTGAGCAACGTGAGCGCCTAGCAGTTTACCGGATAGATTAATTAGACGGGCGTTTCCAGACCACCAGGCAAAACCGGTGGATTCTATATCACGGCCTCCCATCATAGAATCAGAGAGTGTCGTTACCACTTAGTAGAACCTCCTCAGAGAATATAAAGTTTTGATGTGGCTGATCCACAGAAGCCATCCAAGCTTAGATAGCTTTGTTCAGCAAAATGTTTTTGGTATAAAATGTTTCAAACTATGGGTCTTCTGCTGCCCCTAACTCCTAAAATACGAAGTTATAAGCCCCTAGCTCTTAGCTTTAGAGTTCCTGACACTAAATTTTATATCCTGCTTCATAAAAATGATACAAAATATCACAATTAGTGACATTTCAATGTTTACTTCCTGCTTCTACGGTCACTGTCGGCAGCACAACCTCCACAGACATTCACGGTTAAGCCAACCGCATATCTTAAATTTATACTTGACTTACATCTCATACGCTATCTTATAGATATATCACATTCTGGGCTATCAAAGGCGATGGTACTTAATAGCATATCCATTACATGACCCCAACTAGAATAAGTCCTAGCAGATGGAAAAAATCTATCCGCTTCATTACTTTGAATAACTATCCCATAATAAAGCTTGATGACGTAATGTTAACTAAGTCAATCCTCTTGCTTTGATCAAAAAAATGGTTTTATTAAGCAAGTTAACATAAGTATATATATATTTAATAAATTTTGCAATTATCGTCTATCCCTAGTACCCTAAATTTGTTTCAACCTTACTTTAGATTTTAGACACTCACCTTTACATGAGTATATGAGTCGAAAAAATTTTAAAATTTAGAATTGAAGAAGGAGTCAGGAGACAGCAATTCTGGAGACAGAATCGATGTTCGTGGGGATTCAAAACCCCAACCAATTGTGGACACCATGAGTGACGGTCGGGATTTATACCCCATAAGGCTTCAGTGCCAGGAGCTAGCTCCCCGCATCTATAGCGCCCAAAAAATTCTACTGAGTCCTGACTCCTGAATCCTAACTTCCAGCCGAAAGCTGTTAATAACATAGAGGATTTATGACTATTCAAGCTTCAATAGGCAATGGCCTACTGCATCAACAAATTATAGGGTCTCGTCGTCTAAGTAATTACTTCTGGGCCATAATTGTTAGTATGGGAGGTATTGGTTTCCTCTTATCAGGGATCTCTAGCTATCTCAAAGTTAACCTATTACTTCTTGCCGACCCTACCCAACTTAACTTCTTACCCCAGGGAATAGCGATGGGATTTTATGGCCTTATTGGTACACTCTATGGCATTTTTTTATGGTTATCTATTCTGTGGGACATTGGTGGTGGCTACAATGAATTTAACCAAGACAAAGGCCAGGTTATGATTTTTCGCTGGGGATTTCCTGGTAAGAACCGTAAAGTAGAATTTAATTGTACTACGGAAAATGTCCAATCAATTAAAGTTGATATTAAAGAAGGTCTCAATCCTCGTAGAGCTATATATCTCCGCCTCAAAGATAGTCGCCAAATACCTCTTACCCGTGTAGGTCAGCCATTGGCCTTGTCTCAATTGGAAAATGAGGCTGCTCAACTTGCAAAGTTTCTCCAAGTTCCTTTGGAAGGGTTATAGTAGAATTTTAGAATTCAGAATTCAGAATTCAGGAGTAATCCTTGACTGAGTTTAAACACTTAAAAATATTCGCATGAAATGCTGAGTGTTGCCTCAGTCAAGCAATAATCTCCCGTTATAATTTTTGATTTAATGATGAGAGTCTCAAAAGATCAAGATAGAATTTTTAGTGAAAATGCAAAGAAAAATCAGCCAATGGTTGTTGTCACTAACTATAGTTGCAACTTTTTTAATTACAGGATGTAATACCACCTCAGTTTCTGATACGGATGTTTCTACCCCAACTCCATCAAGTCAAACACAATTATCTGCTAACTATAGTGACTTACCTAGACTCAATGGTAAAGCAACGGTCGTAATGACTATTAATAGTTCTCCTATAACAATAGAAATAGATGGCATGAATGCACCTCTTACAGCAGGTAATTTTGTGGATCTAGTTGAAAAAGGGGTTTATGATGGGTTAGCTTTTCACCGGGTAGTGCGTGAACCTCAACCTTTTGTGGTTCAAGGAGGCGATCCTCAAAGTAAAGATATAAATTTTCCAGAGAGTAGGTTAGGTACAGGAGGTTTTATAGATCCAAAAACTGGTAGGGAACGTTATATTCCTCTAGAAATTAAACCTCAAGAAGCTACTGAACCAGTTTACAGCAAAACTTTTGAAAGCGCTCGTATTCAACAGCAACCTATTTTATCTCATACAAGAGGTGCTGTGGCAATGGCTCGTTCTCAGCCTCCTGACTCTGCTTCTTCCCAATTTTATTTTGCTTTAACTGACCTTCCTTTCCTAAATGGTAACTATGCAGTATTCGGATATGTGACACAAGGGATGAAAGAAGTTGTTGATAAAATTGATGCTGGCGATCGCATTGAGTCAGCTAAAGTGGTTGAAGGTTTGGAAAATTTAACCATATTCAAAGGAAGTTAAAAGTCAAAAGTCAAAAGTAAGATTTTATAGACTCAAAACTTTTTGCTGCGCGACATGAAAAGTGCTACAGGAATTTTTGGTATAACTTAAACTGTGAAAGTTGTAGTTACAGGTATTGGTCTAACTTCGGCTTTAGGAAACCTCTATCAAAGTTGGGAAAAACTACTTGAGGGTAAGTCTGCTATTGGGTTAAATCAACCTTTTGCAGAATTACCTCCCCTACCCTTGGCTTTAATTAATTCTCAACCTGTTGATTTAACTAGCTTAACTAAGCAAGTTGTTGAAACTGCTGTCAAATCTTCCGGTTTGACACTTCCACTACCTGAATGTGGTGTAGTCATAGGTTCTAGTCGTGGCTATCAAGGAATGCTAGAAAAGTTTGCAAAAAAGCAGTTTATTGCAGATGGTGATTGTCAGCAAGATAATCTGGAAAAAGATTACAGCTCGTTTATTAATCTGTTGCCTCATCAACCTGCTATTTTAACTGCGAGTCAGATAGGTACAACTGGCCCTTTGCTAGCTCCAATGGCTGCTTGTGCGACGGGGATATGGGCGATCGCTCGTGCTGTAGAATTAATTGAAACTGGTCAATGTCAACAGGTTATTGCGGGTGCTGTGGAATCTCCTATTACACCTCTTACTATAGCAGGATTTAGAAAAATGGGAGCTTTGGCTCAAACAGGTGCTTATCCTTTTGACTGTCGTCGAGAGGGGTTAGTTTTGGGGGAAGGAGCAGCTATTTTAGTATTGGAGTCGGCTGAGTTTGCACGGCAAAGATCGGCGAAAATTCATGGTCAAATTCGAGGTTGTGGTTTGACAAATGATGCAACTTATGGTAACGCGCCGGATTTGGGTGGTAAAAGTGCAATGTTAGCGATCGCTCAATGTTTAAAAAGAAGTGGTTTAGCTGCTGAAGATATTGATTATGTTCATGCTCACGGAACGGCAACTCAATTAAACGATCGCCATGAAGCTAATTTAATTCAGCAAATTTTTCCTCAGAAAGTAGCAGTTAGTTCGACAAAGGGAGCGACTGGGCATACATTGGGAGCATCTGGAGCGTTGGGGGTAGCATTTTGTTTGATGGCGATGGAACATCAGATTTTACCTCCCTGTGTAGGATTAAATGAGGCAGAATTTGATTTAGATTTGTTGAGGTATGCTCGTGAGTCTCAGGTGGAAAATGTTTTGTGTTTGAGTTTTGGCTTTGGGGGGCAAAATGCTGCGTTAGCGATATGTCATAACTGTTGAAATACTCAAACCTTTTAAAATCAATCTTGCTCAGGCTTAGAATTGAGGCAAAAGGTAAGTTCAACAAGCTGTTGATAAACTGATTCATGGGTATATTCATCATCGGGATGAGGTTGCTGCCCCGGATGCTGAAAATAAGGTCGCTCATTATTGATTTCTCCCCACAGCATATCGACCTGACGTACTAACTCATAAAGGATAGGAGGATTTTCCAAAATGGATTTCAATAATCCCAATAAAGCCTGCAATGGTGCATCTAAATGTTTACTAATTCTGGCTGTATCTTCCTCAACCCACCTATATAGAACTGCTTGTAAAATTCCTGAGATATCCTGCAAATTCTGGCTAATTAAAGTATTAATTTCAGTCTTGACCTGCACCAGTTTGGGAACTGGAGATTCAAGCTTTGCCTAATATCACTTTTACTGTTGATGAAATCTTGGGAGATTGATAGAAATTTTTAACATTAATTACTCAATAGTATATAAATTTATTCTATTTTGTAACCATGATTTCAAATCAAATCTTGTAGTTTGATTTATATAATTAAAGGTTTCGCTTCCTGAAATTACTTGCCAACCTGCCATAGAGCAAGTCTTGATAGCTTGAGGTAAATTATCATTTCTCAGTATTAGTAAAACAGGATTATATCCTAGAGTATTTAGTCTAACTGCATATTGCCTGAATTTCTTGAGAGTTCCTCAATCTCCTGAACCAATTCTATATTTTGTACCAATTGCATCTAACCCAACTACAAAGTCACATAATTCATCATTACCATCTCTAATAGCTTCATTAAAATTATCACAAGTTTGCCTACAAATTTCTTTGACTATTCGTTCCCAACACATTCCTAATTCTCTTCCCCAATATTGTTTATTTATAGCTTTAATTTCTTGATTTAATCCAAATCCCAGCATTAAATCATCTGCTTCTGAAGACTCTTGAGTCAATATTTTTGCAGCGAAAGACTGACTGTATTTCTGTAAAATTATATCTAAAGAATTATTCAGTTGATTATTATTCATTACAAAGGTTTTTCCAAAAAAACTATTGTATCATGTTTGATTGTACTTGCCCAATTTACATTTCTAGGAATGTTCAATTTGCGGTTTTTCAACAATAAATGAAAATGAAATTATTCCTCGAAACCAACATCACAAGCCATGTTTGTTAAAATACTGGCAACGGGAATATCAACTCCACAAATTTTACTCAGATCGCCGATGGAAAAACAATAATATCCTCCTGGCTTTAAGCAGGAAAAACAGCTTTGAAAATGTTGCTGCATATCCATAAAATACTTGTATACAACTCTTGCCCTAAGTTTATTTTGTCCTGAAGAAGCTTGATATTTCTTGCCAAAGAAAATATCTTCTATTAGCCGATCAAGATATTGATAACCAGTTTTTCCAAGCTCCTGACATTCTTGTTTAGGTATTCTTTCTGTCCCTATTTCTTGAGAATATAAATTAAGTCTCTCTTGATTACTTTTTACCATACCTAACCAGTGAAGTTCAAATTTTGAAGCCCAAACATAATCTATGGCATTTATATAAGGTGGAGAGGTAATTATTGCATCATATTTACCTCCTGTAATTTTTCTAGCATCTACTAAAGATAATTGTTTTACTAGATCGATATTTTTATTAATAAAAGGATGCCACTCAATAATTGCATCTATTGTTTTATTGCCATACATTTGAAAATATTTAAACATATCTGAGCGAGATAAATTTGGTATTTCTTTAATATGCGATCGCCTAGCTGCTAGTAACATTCCATCCTTCATATTTGATGTTTTTCTCACAGTTTAAGCAAATGCTAACCACAGAATAGGTTGTATATTATTGGGAGAATTTAAAATATAATATCTGAGGATTTCTCAAGCCTCTTGTACTCCTTGTTGAAACCAAAAATATTTATTAGCAAAATCAATAGTTTCTGGTGCTTTTTGATGACTATCAGCACTCTCAATAATTTTATTTATTTCCTCCTTAACTTCCGTTACTGAAAATATAGTTGTTTTAACTTGGCAAATTAAACGACTAATACCAAATTCAAAAAAGGCTGTTACATTCATTCTTTGTGATTTCTTCCTACAGTTTAATACTTTATTGCTTCTATTTATTGTCAAAATTAAAGTTTTTTCCTCCATTTTTTGTCTATTTATCTTTCCTGATTCCGGCGTTTTCTATCTCTTTTTACCTGTTCTGTCACGCTCTGCAATATTTTATGAAAATGGTATAAGTGGATGATAATCTAACCAATTAATAGATATTCCAGATTTAATTGATTCTATTATTGTTGTACCAGCTCCAGCAAAAGGTTCAAAATTTTGAAAGGTAAAGAGGCATATTTTTGCAGAAACTAGCGTGGTATTTCTGGTATTGATTTTGCTGGTTGAAACCCTAAATTATAAATTTTTATTGGGGTACTTCTCTGTAGTGAAATTAAAGTACCTTTCTTTAAATATTCAGGTATATCCCCATCTATGTGTAAATATAAATTTTGCTTTTGTTTGAATTTATTTATCATAAAAAATTTAGGTAATAGGAAGTAGGGAGCAAACAACTAAGGTAAATTAAACAATATTCTTGCTTCAACAGCTATATAATTTTTATTATAGCTAATTAACGAGACTTGATATAAATGATAAAATTATAAGTATATAAAGAGGAATAATCTTTAGCAAAATTAGACAATTTTTCAGATTAGGCCACTGCTGTTTTAAGTAAAGCAGGAATAAATTTTTTTCCCAGAGATTGAGCTTGAACTTTAATTTTATGTTCCACATACTTAATACTTATAAGCCTTTTGTTACTGAATAATTAAGGTTTAAAGCCTCTCACTAGCCGTGGAAAAACAATGAATTCATTTTCCTTTTATTCAATCCAATCCGTTTTAGGTAGAAGTAATTATCAATTATCAATTATCAATTATTGAATCCCTTGATATAAATGCAATCTAAAATTCAAACCTTACCAAAAGAAGTTGTTAACTTAATTGCCGCCGGAGAAGTAATTGATTCTTTAGCAGCAGTAGTCCGAGAATTAGTAGAAAATTCTCTGGATGCTGGTGCAACTCGCATCATAATTTCTATCATTTCTGAACAATGGCGAGTACAAATTTCTGATAATGGAATGGGTATGAATTTAGTTAATTTAAAACAAGCTGCTAATCCTCATAGTACGAGCAAAATTACTAATCTTCAAGACTTGACAAAAATTACCAGTTTGGGATTTCGTGGAGAGGCACTTCATAGTTTAGCTAATCTCTCAACTTTGGAAATATTAAGTCGTCCTAAGTCACCTATTTCAGAGAATGAAAATGAAGGTTGGCGAGTTGTTTATAATGAGGAAGGAAAAGCTGTTGAAGCTGAAAGAGTTGCTATTGCTCCTGGTACTATTGTTAAGGTTTCTAATCTGTTTGGAAAATGGCCTGTACGTCGTCACGGAATGCCTTCTCCAGCGCAACAAATGCGTGGAATACAATTAATTATTCAGCAAATAGCGCTTTGTTATCCTGATGTTACTTGGCAAGTTTGGCAGAGTAGTAAATTATGGATACAAATTAGTCCGGGTGCTACGGCAAAACAAATTTTACCTCAACTTTTATCTACGGTAAGATTGAGCGATTTACAATATATTCAACAAGAAATTGATGAGGAGGAAGCAGAAGGATTAAATATCCAAACATCAAATTTTTCCCAATATCAAGATTCTCAAGTTTTGGATATACAATCATTAGAATTAGTCTTAGGTTTGCCTGATAGATGTCATCGTAGAAGACCAGATTGGGTAAAAGTTGCTATTAATAGTAGAGTAGTAAAAGTACCAGAATTAGAACAAACAATTATTAGTTCTTTCGCGCGGACTTGCCCTCGCGATCGCTATCCTATCTGTTTTATTCATCTGCAAATTTTTCCATATCAAATTAACTGGAACCGTCATCCAGCAAAAACTGAAATTTATCTAGATAATTTGAAATTTTGGCAACAACAAATCAACCTAGCAATTAGCAAAGCATTACAATTTAGTTCAGAGATTATGCCAGAATTTCCTTTGTCAGAAAGAGTGGAAAAAATATTAAAAGTCTCAGAAAATACAGGCAATTATCAAACTCGTCGATCTATAGAAATTAACCCAGAGAATACAGAAGAAAAAAATCAACAATTAGGCTTAATAGAATTAAAAGCGATTGCTCAATTACACAATACTTATATAGTAGCTGAACATCCAAGTGGGATTTGGTTGATAGAACAACATATTGCCCACGAAAGAATTTTATATGAGGAATTATGCGATGCTTGGCAAATAATTTCTTTGGAAACTCCAATTATTTTGCATAATTTATCTTTAGCTCAAATAGAACAATTTGAACGCTTAAATATAGAAGTAGAAATTTTCGGAGATTCTATTTGGGCAGCTCGTACTGCTCCCGAAATGTTAGCTAAAAGAAATGACTGTGCTGATGCTTTAATTGAACTTAGTAAAGGAGGAGATTTAGAATCTGCTAAAGTAGCGACTTCTTGTCGAAGTGCTATTAGAAATGGAACTCCTTTAAGTTTACCAGAAATGCAAAGTTTATTAAATAAATGGCAACTTACTAGAAACCCTCGTACTTGTCCTCATGGTAGACCAATTTATTTACCTTTAGAAGAATCAGCTTTAGCTCGTTTCTTTAGACGACATTGGGTGATTGGAAAAAGTCATGGAATTTGACGGAAGAAGGAAGAAGTAAAAAGTAAGAAGGAAGAAGTAAAAAGTAAAAAGCAAGAAGTAAAAAGTAAAAAGCAAGAAGGAAGGAGAAAATTTTACAGCCTATTCCATCTAAGTGTAGTACAGTGATTCTAGTAGATTTAATTAATAAGAATGAAAACTTTATTCCATACTTCAAAAACTATTTAAAAATTTAGCGCCACTGTACCTCAGAAACCTGGAATCCTCTGTAATATTTGCTCAAAGGGGTTTGGTTTTTCAACCCACGGCAATAATACAGAATAAACAGAATAAATCGTAAATTTATAATATTTTCTCCTAGGATTTTGTTTTCCAAAGTCAAAGCAATAAAGAACAAAAAAGAAGGAATTTTTAATATTTTTTGTAGGGGTTTGGTTTAGCTTGGGAAACCAAGAAGTTGCAACTTACAGAATTGCCACAAAAAATCCTTCACTATCTATAGATTCATCTACTTTATTTCTTTCTTCTTCTTCCTTCTTCCCTCTTCCCTCTTCCTTCTTCCTTCTTCCTTAGAGTCAGCAGTCAGAATATTAAAGGAAAAACTTTAATATTAACTGTTCTAGAAGTTGTTGCAACCTATTTGGGATAACTATATATTAATCGTAATCCGTAATCTGAATTATTATTCAGTAGACATGTCCGATAATCAAAAATAAAATCAATTATTTCTACTTACTCCCTCTTTTACGAAGATATCTAATTTATTTTTCTATAGAACATCAAAAACTGCTACTCAAAATGCTTTTTTTTAGAAGAATAAATGCTTATAGTCACCAGGAAATGCAAAACTATTCTAATTACTGACTTCTGATACCAAATCTTAAAATGTTTGCTACATTTTTTAATTATAATATAGGTACTAATATGAATTGTTCTCCATATCGACAGTTATTTTATTCAGAAATTAATCAATCTGATGAAAAAATAGACTTAGCCAAAGCAGCTCTTTATTTAGCTTTGGAAGATGACAGAGAATTTGACCCCGATGAGTATCTAAATGCTCTTGATACAATGGCAAATGAAGTCCAAGAAACATTACCAGAAACTCTCTATCCTTTACGAATTATTAAGGCTATTAACAACTATCTTTATAATGATTTAAGTTTTGCTGGAAATACAATTGATTATTATGACCAAAGGAATAGTTTTCTGAATCAGGTAATTGAAAGACGTACTGGAATTCCCATTACTTTATCCTTAATTTATCTAGAAATTGCTAAAAGAATTAATTTTCCAATGGTGGGTATTGGAATGCCAGGACATTTCTTAATTAGACCTGATTTTGAGGATGCTGGTATATTTGTAGATGCTTTTAACCAAGGTGAAATTCTTTTTCCTCAAGATTGTCAAGAAAGATTAGCCCAAATTTATGGTCAACCAGTTGAACTACAACCTCAATTTTTAGCAACTGTAAGTAATAAGCAGTTTTTAGCACGAATGTTGACAAATCTTAAAGCAATTTATTTGAAGCAAAATGAGGGGTTAAAAGCTATTGCAGCTATCGATAGAACTTTACTATTATTTCCAGATGCAGTTATGGAAAAGCGAGACCGAGGTGTATTATATTATCAGCTAAATCTTTGGGCAGAAGCTCGTCAAGATTTAGAAAGTTATTTAGTTAATTTTTCTCAAGCTGATGATGCAGAGATAATTAGACAATTACTGGCTAAAATGAGTCAAAATCTATAACTGAACGGAAATCAAAAGTCACAATCAACAAATAAAAGGTTAAGATTATCTGAACAATCAAATTTTAATTGACAATCATTTTAGGTGATTATTTTATCCCCTAGAATATAACCGAAAATCAACTTTAGTATTTTAAAACTCTGGTTTCAGCAGTCGGTACTGATAACTGATAACTGAAAAAGTGGGGAACCTAATATCAGATATTTCAGACCTTAAACATAAGAGCAAAAAACCATTGAACAAATCTAGTAATTAAATTGTGAGGAATAGCACAATGAAAAGTATTTTAAATTTAGGGGCATCGGTCAAAAAATTATTTCAATTTGCTGGTTTAAATAAAAGATTATCAAAGTTTTTCTATATTTTTTTGGCAGGAATTTTAACGATTATTTCTAGTGTTTTAATTTTTACTTCTCAACCAGCAGATGCGATAGATGAAATTAAAATTACTTATGAATCAATTAATATACCTATAGCTATTTCTGATTTAGTGAAATTTGCCAATACAGGAGAACAGTCTGAGCAATTAAAGTCGTTATTTTTAACAGCTAATGCTAGTCAGGAAAATATTGATAGAGTTCAGGAAATTTTAAGTTATAAATTAGAGGTTAAACCTGATTTTGTAAATAAATTATTGGAATCACGTTATGGTGAACTTGCTATTGAAGAATTTAGTCGCTATTTTGCTCCAAATAGTAATGTAGCGACAGTAACTAATGATATTATTGATACAATTAACAACATTATTGCCGATGGAGAAATATCATTTTTAGAACTGGTACAAAAGTTTAAATGGACGGATCAAATTGTCATTGATGCGAAAGGTATTGAAACATTTTTTGTGCAGGCTATAGAATTTGCTAAAACAGGACTAGATTTGGTCAGAGAACAACCACAAATACAAAAAATATTTTGTGATAAATAATTTGTTTTAGGGAGTAGTGTCGGAAGTGTCGGAAGTGTGGGGAAAAACTACAACCACAGGGGTTGAATTAAATGTTTGAGCCTTTGATTTTCTCCTGATTTTGTAGGGACATTGTATGCAACGTCCCTACCTACTCCCTACTCTCTACTCCCTACTTCCTATTTTTTAATTATAATTATGATAATATTGCTCCTCTGCCACTCTCTTCAAGCGTCTTAGTTGAGCCTCCATATCTGCTTTAGTCAACGAAGCAGCAAACTGATTAAAACCAAATTTAATTATAGGGTTAGGTATCTCAAATTCAAAACGATTTAATAAACGAGTACCTTCAGGTTCTGGTTGACATTCCCAGCGATCGCGACCTTGGAAAAAACCCTGAAATTCCCAAACAATTAAACCAGGTTCTCGTTCAACTACAACGCTATACAAAGAAGGTTGTAAAAAAGGAATATTTATGATAAATCTACTACGACTTCCCACAAATGTATCCCAATTACCCACAGCTTCACAACGTAGCATAGGATTTAACCACTTGTGCATGAGAATGTTATCTGTAATACAACGTTCCACAATAGTTGCACTAGCACGAATTAAAATATTTTGCTCGAAAACTTGACTAAATGGCATTGTTACCTTCAAGCTATTAGACATATCAGGGCAATTATCTAGAATTGCTAATTAAAACTTACATTAATCCAAGAAAACCATGAACGGCACTTGGCAAAATATTACACAATCAATCAATTTTAGCGAGCCAATCCAGGCTAATCCAATTTTAGCCTCAGATATTTTGGCACAAACTCCGGCAAATCCTGTAGATATAGTGTCCCAAAATTTTAACAAAATCTTGATTTTGGACATAGTAACAGCAATTGCAATTCTAGTTGTAGGCTGGATAGTTGCTGGGATTATTTCTAACATAGTCGGAGGACTATTCAAGAAGACCAATATTGATAACAAAATTGCTAGTTGGGTGACCGGTAGTCAGGAACAAGCTCAGAATCTACCCGTGGAGAAATGGATCTCCTCTTTGGTATTTTGGATCATAATGATCTTTGTTCTGATAGCTTTCTTTGACAAGCTCAACCTCACGGCAGTTTCTGAACCTCTAAATGCCTTCCTCACAGAAATAACTAGCTTTTTACCTAATATAGCTGCTGCCTTGATTTGGCTAGGTATTGCCTGGTTAGTAGCAACTATAGCTAAATTAGCAGTCAGCAGAGGACTTAAGACATTTGGTTTAGATGACCGCCTGAATCAGCAGGTCAATGATGGACAAGCAGAAAGCCAAATGGATGTTAGCGATACTATTGCTAATGCTATCTATTGGCTTATTTTCTTGCTATTTTTGCCTCTAATCCTGGAAGCTTTACAGTTACAGATTGCTCTACAACCTGTTCAAAACATGGTGGATCAAATCTTACAAGCTCTGCCCAGGATTCTCAAAGCTGGTATTTTGGCTACAGTTGGTTGGTTACTCGCTACTGTAGTTAAGAAAGTTGTTACTAATCTACTTACTGCTACTGGTGTAGACCAAATGGGCAGCAGGTTGGGTATGAGTCAAACTAATGGTAGTCAAAGTCTTTCTGCGATTATTGGTACGGTTGTTTATGTACTGATATTAATTCCTGTAGCGATCGCTGCTCTGAGTGCTTTAGATATTGAGGCCATTACGACTCCAGCAGTAGCGATGCTCAACGATATTCTGACATTTGTCCCCAAAATCTTTGCTGCTGTTGTAGTTCTTGCTATTGCCTACTTTGTTGGTCAATTTGTTAAAGATTTAGTTACTAATCTTCTGACCAGCATTGGCTTTAATAACCTTTTCAATTGGCTTGGTTTAACTTCTACTACACCATCGTCCCCATCTAGTGACCCAAATGCAACTGTAGTTCAAGGTGGACCTGGTACTACTCGTACTCCATCAGAAATTGCTGGTCTTGTAGCTTTTGTGGGTATTATCCTTTTTGCTACAGTTTCAGCAACTCAGATTGTGGAACTTGAGGCTCTGACCTTAATTGTCAATGTAGTAATTTTAATTGCAGGTCGGGTTCTCTATGGTTTGGTAGTTTTAGCTATAGGTCTATACTTGGCTAACCTTGCTTATAACTTAATCACCAGTTCTGGCAATTCTCAAGCCAAACTTTTGGGTCAGCTTGCTCGAATTGGGATTATTGTATTAGTCTCAGCTATGGCTCTGCAACAAATGGGTATTGCCCCCAGTATTGTAAATCTAGCTTTTGGACTTTTCATGGGAGCAATGGCAGTATCTATTGCTTTGGCTTTTGGTTTGGGAGGACGAGATATTGCTTCTTCTCAAATTAAAGAATGGTTAGAACAGTTTAAGAATAAATAGTTATTAAAAGTTCTGCCAAAATTCTTGATCTAGGAGAATGGAGAAAATAGAAAATTCTATAATCCGTTCTCCCTATGTTTAAAGTTGAACTATATCTATAAAGGTCACAAAAACATTGAAAAAATTATTACGACTTACGCATAATTGAAGTCTTAAACACTACCTATCTATAACGTTATAGTTTTTGAACACTATATATAGTGTTTCTGCATAAGTTCTGATTACTCAAACGATCTAGTTGTTATGACGACAGAAGTATATACAACAGAAGCAGCATTTTTACTTAACATATCCACAGGTAGGCTGCGTATAGTTACTAAATCTATAGAAAAATGTTCCTTGACCTAGTTTTAATTAAGTGTTACCTTAACGGGGTGTTAGCGCAGCTCCTCCGTTTGCGCAGCATTCCGCAGGAAAGGAGGCACTACAACACCACGCCAGTTGCTTCAAGTCGGGAAACCCGCCCAACGCACTGGCTCCTCTATCCCATTGCTAAAAGCGTTTGGGACTGCTTTTCGTAATATGTTTAAACTTCCATTTACATCTGCATTGTATTTGACACCATTTTTGTTGCTTTATAAAGTCCTCTTTTCACTCGTTTACCACTAAATCTGTGTTTGACACCTTTTTGGTAAACTGGTAAGTCGTCCAAGTCTAAAAAACTTGCTTTTGATGTATAACTTTCTTCATTAATTATTACCTTTATTCCTACTAATTTGGCTTTGTACTTTAGTTGTTCAATTAACTTAAAAAAAGGAATTTGAACAAAATTTTGATTGTTTTTTAGGCCAAGATTTATGCCTTGTTTCCAGTTAGGATTATTTCCTATTACTAAAACTCCTATCTGATTTTCTATCAAATTATTAATAATATACCTGCTAGTCTTATGCAGATAATCGTCAATCTTAAAATTTCTTTTTGTCGATAATCTTTTGATTCGATTACTACTTTTAGTCTTCTTTAATTCTGACTGTAGTTGGCCTTTTTTCTTATTATAGAATTGATTAATTTATTTGACTGGTCTGCCGTTAATAATAAAGGGTTGAAAACCTTTTTTATTTGATGTTACAGTCGCCAAATTATTCACTCCCAAATCTACAGAAGCTACATGATATTTATACAAATCTAATTTAACTTCAACGGATTCGTAAACCACTTCTATAACATAGTAATTAAGCTGAGGAATAATTCTCACTTGTTGCAAAGAATCATAATTTATTTTACTGTCAAAAAATAGCTCACTTTTTGATAGTAATATCTTCTTATTTTTGACTAATTGAGGTTTACTAATTGCCTGTTTTGTATAAACTAAAATATTCCTCCCTTTCTTTTTATCTTTATATTTTGGCAGTTTCGGACGGCTTTTAAACTTGCTTGGACATTCATTATAAGCTCTTATAGTTTGAAAAAAACTTTGCCAATTTTTATCTAAAATAATCAACACCTGCTGAGAAACTTTCGCCGGTATTGCTTGATAATCTGCTCCCGACTGTAATAGTTTTTGAACCTTGTTATAATTTAGATAATTTCCTTTATTAATAAACTCTTGTCTAACTATGTAGTTAGCCATGTTGTAGAGATTTTTAGACAAGAAAGCTAGAGCATCAAGTGGTTTATAATTGGGATTATTTTTTTTAATAATAGTACGTTCTACTCACTGCATTATCCCTCTTTTAAACATTTAACGAGCTGTTGCGGTTTTCTCATCAACCCACGTTTCCACATATTCCAAGCTGTCTTGCATGAAACTCCTTGCATATGCGTGCGTGTTGCAGATAATTTCATTAATAAACTAAATCGGGTAATTTAACTAATCCCTAATCTAAGATATTTTTAGTTGTTTTTCTATGTTTTTCTATAAAATCAATAAAACTTTACAACACTACTCCAACAAGGCAGGGTAGTAGGAGCTTACAAGGTTGAAAGATTGTGGATGATTCCTCTTAACAGCCGAGGAGTACCAGAAATCATACCCAGTCGTCGCAGTCCTTAAGGAACCTGGAACAAGGCTGAACGTACAGGGAATACATTTGTTCATGTTCTACGAAAGACTATTGACTATAACCGAGATAATGAAACTTCTTATCCCGCAATTGCTGTAAAAGTGGGAGATAAAAAAGATTATTGCCACGCTCTAAAAATTCAAGGACCTTGCCAAATAGTCTATCAGCCACACAACCCTAATACAAGTCAGGCAGGAGGTGCCCGTCTGTGGATTGAGGTTGAACCGCAACATCGAGTAGAACGAATTTATTTTTCAAGAGGAGATTATGGTCCGCCTCCAGAAGTTAAGGAACAGAGGCAAAAGTTTAAAAGAAAGAGGAAACAAAAAGATCAAAAGTCTTCTCAGAAAAAGTGTTCGAGAAAATTACAAACGTCAAAAGTCAAACATTTGGTATAAAAATCTGGACTTACGCATAGGTACTATATATAGATTTAAAAAACTATAACGTTATAGTTTTGAACACTATATACATGGTCTTTGCCTAAGTCCTGAAAATATAATTTTTATAGCGCTACACCCTAGGGAATAGGGAATAGGAAATAGGAAATAGTAAACTATCAAAGGATTTTTGGTATAGGGAAAAGCTCCCCAACTCTTTCCTAAATAGGGTTTGCTGAAGAAGTCTTTTTTCAGGAGTGGGGGAGATAGGAGAGTAGGGGAGTAGGGGAGTAATTTTTGGGGTACTCTACTTGACCAAAATGCCTTCCTTTTTGAGCATAAAGCAGCTAAAAACTAGGTACTTTTTCCAGACCTAAAATTGCTCAAACCTTTATCTGCAGATCCTTTGAGATTTAATCAGCAAGCCCTAAATACTTACTTTTTAAGCCGTATCCGCCCCAAATCTCGTACTTTTTCCGAACTTGAAAATCCTAAAACTTTCATATGTCAATGCTTTGAGCTTGAATCAGCAAACCATAATTAATAAATTATCCTACTACCAGTCAATCAGATTTTTTGATTAGTTAATCTCTACTAAGTTCATAAACAAAATTAATTACGCACCCTAATTGACTCTCTATTCCCTGTTCCCTTTTCCCTGTTCCCTGTCCTGATTTTGACTGAAATCCTTGATTTTCAACTTATTAATTAATTCTTCCTTGATGCGACCCATAATCGAATTTTCATCCAAAGACGCCAAAATATTATTCACCACAGCTTTCGGACTTTCCTCTCCCCAAGATGCACCATTAGCAAGATATGTTTTAGTTATTTGCCCAATTCCATAGGATGATACACCTGCGACTGCTGCTTGAGTCACTGCTACAGACAAATAAGGCGCTAGAGACAACCCTCCAGTAACAGGCGCAGCTAAACCCAATAATCCTTTTAGAGAACTTAATCCTAGATTTGCCAATAACTCACTGGCAGTTATACCACCCATACTAATAGCTATCTTTTGCAGCAAATCCACTGCTCCACTTTGACTCATCCGAATACCATATAACTTAGATAAAGTCAATATCATCGCTACATCAATTATCGCCCCACTGAGAATATCTACCACAGTTACAGGGTTAAGAGCGATCGCCATTGCCTTAGCCATTACTCCCTTCCATATAACCCGATCTGCACTTTGGGAGCGAATTTCTATTTTCCGGCGTACTAACTGCTCATTCACATCATCAGCATAGAGCATACTATTAAGGGCTACCAAAGATTTACCTTCTTGATCTAAAATTTCTAATATTTTCAGCTTTAAATCTTCTACTTGAGGTTTTCCTCGCACCATCTCTACCTTAAGACTACCATCCGAACGTTGGACAGCCTTAGCTACCAGTGGAGAAGCAGCAGCCATAACTATTTCATTTGGTGAGAGTAATTCACGGACTCGCTCATCACGAATTTTATTGTATATAGCTAACCTATCTGCTTCTGGGTATTGGTCTATTTTGTTAAACACCAGCAAAATTGGTTTACCAGCATCTCGTAAATAAGAAAGAGCTTCATATTCTACTTGAGTAATATCTCCTGCTACAGCAAATAAAAGTAAATCTGCCTGTTTTGCTACCTGTCGGGCCATTAATTCCCTAGTTTCTCCATCTACTTCATCTATGCCAGGAGTATCAATCAGTTCCACTTGAGATATTCTGTAGGAAGTTAGAGAATTTGTAGATGATGATTCTATTTCTGTTAAATTTTCTCTCCCTAATTCCCATTGTCTAATTTGTGTAGTTTTAGTAACACCATGAATTGGACCTGTTTCAAATACTTTTTCTCCTAACAAAGCATTGAGAAGTGAAGATTTACCTCTGCCTACCATACCAAATACAGCAATATAGACAGAAGCTTTTTCTAATTTTTCTAGCATTGATTCTAACCCAGAAATTTCTGAGTCTAATCCTGCTCTTTCTTCTGGAGTTAAATCCAGATTAGTTACGATGTCTTTTAAAGCATCTTTAGCGTTACAAATGTTAAGTTCTGCTTGAATATCTGCAAAGCTTGATATTGTTTTGTCTAATTCTTTATCTAGATTCATTGATAACTTACCCTAAAACCAAGACAGGGAAAAAAAATAAAAAACCTAATAGCTAATTACTAAATATTGAGGGAATTATTAACTTAATTAAGTCAAGAGTTATAGGATATTTGGGAATGGAGAAATAAATAAGCTTGAACTACAAAGTAAAGAATTAGAGTATTTAGTATTTCCATTGGTTATTAATTTTTGTCTATTCACAAACTCCTTGTATTTTTTGGGCTATACAATATAGCAATCCGCGCTTATGTTGCGGGTAATTAAAAAGTAAATAAAAAAGTTGAAACTTCCACCTGTTCGCTTTTCCCTAAAAATCAGTAAGATTTTTGCCACGAATAAAATCAGAATTGAGAGGCTCCACTTGAGATAGATTTGATAATTTTTTTCTCCATCAAGTCATACTTTAATAAAAGTATTTTTTACGTTGCCCTGCTACTGCCTTTATGTTACGTTTTTCTTGAAGGTTTTCAAAGTATCGACGTTTTTCACCTCTGCAAGAATACTTGCTGTGGAAACTTGACGTTTGAAGCGCCGGAGGGCTAACTCTATTCCTTCATTTTCGTTACAGCGGTTTAATGATGAATAAACCACAATCATACTGACTCCTTACTCATTACTCCGTACCGACGTTCGCATTTTTGTTATGCAACGTCCCTACCTCCTTGCTCATTACTCCGTAGAAACCTTGCATACAACGTCCCTACCTCATTACTCCTTACTCATTACTCCTACAACAGTTTTGTGGTCTACTCAACTGAAAAGCACTGTAAGTAACACTTGGGTCATTACTTTTTCTATTGTTCTGTACTTTACCTAATAATTTAATTATTAATAGTTTACCTATAGCAATCCTCCACATATTTGTGGCAAAAATCTTACTGCTTTTTAGGCAAAAGGCAAAAGGTAAGAGTTTCAAATTTTTTATCTACTTTTTAATTTATCACAACCTATTTAGGATTGCTATATAGGATAGGTGCAAGCTAATTACAAAATTATTCCCTAAGTTTAAGTTATACCAGTTTCAGAAAATATTACTACAAAGTTTGGGTTGTTAGGAGTTAGGAGTCAGAATTTAAGAAAGGCAAAAATCTTGAATATGTAGTTTTTAAGGTAATTTTACTTCAGGTATCTTTTGTGATTTTTCTTATTTGTTATATGATAATACTATTAATTTAATACCTGCTTCAGGAAACTGTCAAATCTTTTAATGAATAAAAGATAAATCAATCCTGCCAAAGTTTGTAGTCAAGGCAACTTGTATATTTTCTAATGCTTTTACCAACCATATTACTGCTTCTCTTCTAGATGCTTCATAATGGTTAAATAGTATTGCAAATCGTTTTTCTAGGTATGGCTTGACTCTATAGCAAACCAAAACTATTTTTAGGAGGAGACTGGTAGTTGCTATTGGACCCATGTTGGCCATCAGGTTGAGAAATAAAAAGTGCTGTGGTTTTTGAATGCTTTCTACAACTAAAAATCCTAACATTTGATTACAGGTTCTCATTAGTAAAAAGTCGTTAAATTTTTTATCATCATTGTGAGGCATGGTATTTTTTAGTTGTTTATATAGTTTGTTCTTGAACTGATGCTTGACATACCTGGAGTCTACATCAAATGATGAACTTAAGTATTCATAGAAACTTTCTTTAAAGCAACCATAAGATTGAGGTTGTCTGACATGAGTTAGAAAACTTTTTGCATAATCTTGGTAGTTCTTGCCATTCTCAACTTTACCTACAAATTGTCTAATAGCTGATAATAATTCCCCATCGCTTAAAAGAGTAGGATTTTGAATTTTATTTGTGTTTTCACAACTAGACTCTGTAAACTTTGAATCTTGAAACTTTGAAGTAGTTATTACTCCATGTCTAATTTGATGAGTCAAATAGTGGGATAAATCTATTTCAAATTTTTTCTGTTTTTGTCGTTGCATATTTTTAATAGCTTGCTGATGTTCATAGCTATTATCTGAAGTAATTAAACAATGTTGGTATAAGTAAGGATAACGTGGAATTAGAGTTCTCAAGGGTTGAGCTAAAGCACTATGACTATTTCTATAACTTCTTGCTTCTTGGTTTATTAATTCTGCAAAACGTTTTAAAGTTAGGTACTGCTCACTTGTTGTAAATGATCTAACGAGGTCAAACAGTTTCTTACTACTACGGGAACCGTAGTAACGGTTTTGTGGTTTATTCTCGATACTATCAAACAATTTAATTAAGTCTAGCAATACATCTCTTTTATAATTGTAGGGTCGCTTTCTATTAATAACTATATGACAACAGCGATTTAGGATAAAATTAAATTCTTCCTCAACTTGCAATAATGCAATAATTCTTTCTAGTGCTTTAGCTACTTCTCTATCAGGATATCCAGAACCATTAATAAATAAAATTCTAAACCTTTCTATTATCTCTTCTGATGACTCTAGGTCTATCAATTTGATAAAATGGTTATAGATATACTGTTCATACTGGGATTTGTCTTGTTGATATTCATTCATAAAGTTTTTCATTTTATATATTCCCTAATTTAGTTTTTTCCATTCCAGTACCCTTAGCTATGGGAACAATTGCTAATCTCTGGTTTTGATCGAGGTGTCTATAGGATTTCCTACAAGATAGCTCTTGACTTTACTACATATATATAGTTTCTGCCTAGATTCTTTTTCAGAAAAAATCGTATCTGGCAGCACCTAAGACCTTAATTATACGGTTTACTAATTTGTATCAATCTCATTATCTTCAAAATTTACGGAGTTTTTATGAAGTTTTGGTAAAGATTTTGCCAAAATTAGGTAGATGTAGATATTAATTGAACTGAGTCATCAATAATTATCAACTTCTGAACTAAATAGAATTTTTCAGCACTTGATTACCATCAGGATAAAAAAATACCACATTTTTTGAGTATGAGTACCATATGAATGATTAACTATGTTCCTAGATATTAATTGCCAAGTAGCTAAGGGTGTAGTATATAGGACTTGCTTTTACCTACAGAGGGTTTAGAGAAAACTTGTAGCAGTTTTCATTAATATAGAGTACAGATATTTGGGTTTAAAGGAAGAAGGCTTTAGTTATCTAGGAGAGAAGGAAGAAGTTTTTTAGTCAACATGAGTGAAAACCGCTATAAACTACTACAGCTATCCTAAATAGGACATGAAAACTAACTTTAGATAAAAGTTTGGGAAAATATAAAGGTTTAGACATGGGTCAACAACCTATAGCTGAAGTCAGAAGTTAGAAGTCATAAGTCAGAAGTTAAATTCTGGTTGTGACTAAATTTGAGAGTAGCTAGAATCTCCTAATAGTAATGGCAACTGGTATATACTATTTATTCACAACCTATTCATAGTTATGATATACCCTATTTTTGACAATTAAAGACTACTCGGCTTTGTCATAATTTTGCTTTAGATTAGAGTAATAAAATCTGATATTTTTGCTTCATCTCAGTTCAAAATTATGACAATATAGCAATCCTATTTAAGTTGTAATATTTTGGTGGCAGTTAGGAGTCAGGAGTCAGGAATCAGGAATCAGAATTCATAATTTTAAAGATTATCAGCTCCAATTCACTATTATAAAAATTGTCATAACCAATTTAGGATTACTTGATTTGCCAAACTCTAAAAAAATACTCTCTATAACTTTTGAGAATTATTTAAACTTTTGATTTTGTTTTGGTTACTCAGTTAAATCCCAGAAAATAAATTGAGTTCAACAATAACAAATACTCTTATATAATTATTACACATCTTTCAGGAGGACTGCCAATAGCTATGGTTTGTCGCATTACCTTATTCCAACTAACTGAAATCTTGACTGCTACAACACTTACAAATTTTCAGATTCCAGAAAAAACATTAATTACAGGCATAAATACTGATACTCGTAACTTACAATCTGGTGAAGGATTTTTGGCATTACGAGGTGAAAATTTTGATGGCCATAACTTTGTAAAAGACGCAATTGAAAAAGGTGCTTCTTGTCTGATTGTTGAACAAGAATATACCTTAAATAATGAGATTGAACAACTGTCAAATAACATACCGATATTACAGGTAGAAAATTCTTTAAAAGCTTACCAGAAAATTGCTCGTTGGTGGCGAGATACATTTGATATTCCTGTGATTTCAGTCACTGGTTCAGTCGGTAAAACAACTACTAAGGAATTAATCGCTGAAGTTTTGGGGACTCAGGGTCAAGTGCTGAAAACTGAAGCTAATTATAATAATGAAATAGGTGTACCTAAAACTCTACTACGACTTTCTGCTGATGATAATTATGCTGTCATTGAAATGGCTATGCGAGGCCCTGGAGAAATAGCAGAATTAACACATATTGCCAATCCGACAATTGGCTTAATTACTAATGTTGGTACTGCTCATATTGGTCGTTTGGGGTCTGTTGAAGCGATCGCTGAGGCTAAGTGTGAATTACTCAGAGAAATGTCTAAAGATAGTATTGCTATCCTAAATTATGATAATCAAAGGTTGATAGAAACTGCGGCTAAAGTTTGGTCGGGAGAAACTTTTACTTATGGTTTAGAAGGTGGAGATTTACAAGGAAAATTAATTGATTCTCAAACTATAAATGTTGAGGGTGTGGATTTACCTTTACCTTTACCTGGTAGTCATAATGCTTCTAATTATTTGGCAGCATTGGCAGTGTTGAAAGTGCTTCATGGAAAAAATATTTCGGCAAAAACTCTATTTGAACCTTTGAATAATAATTTATCAATTCAATTACCAGAAGGTAGAGCAAAAAGATATGATTTAGAGAATGATATTGTGATTTTAGATGAAAGTTATAATGCTGGATTAGAATCAATGATAGCTGCTCTAAATTTATTAGCTGAAACTCCGGGTAAACGTCATATTGCTGTGTTGGGAACTATGAAAGAATTAGGAGATAAATCATTTTTATTCCATCAACAAATTGGTAATGTTGTACGCAATTTGAATCTTGATGGTTTATTTATTTTGGCTGATTTTGAGGAAGCAGAAGCAATGGCTACAGGTGCTGCTGGTTTGCAATTTATAGAGGTAGAAGATATTACTGCTGATGATGCTCACCAGAATTTAGCTAGACATTTACAAGAGTTTTTACAACCAGGCGATCGTCTTCTTTTTAAGGCTTCTCATTCTGTGGAGTTAAATAAAGTAGTTGAGCTTTTAATTAATAAGTAATTTATTTATTTTTAGCACAGGCATCTTGCCTGTCATGGGTGTATATTATGTGAAACACGCTGCAACATTAAATCATATAAGAAAAAACATCATCAAAAATAACACTTGTATTACCAAAATTATTGTGTAAGTTCGTTTAAATGCACCGTCATATTTTTTATAATTTATATATGACATTGCAACTCCAGTACCATAAGAACCCCCAATTATCGTATAAAAACGTAAAATATCTTCTGGAATACCAAAAATAGAATAGTTATCGAAATAACACATAACAAAAGTTACCGTGTTAATATGAAAATAATAGATAAATATTGCCATGTGAAGCATAGAAAGAACATCAGGAGTTTCTTGTTGGTAAAAAGATCTGTAAATACCCGTAAAGCAACACATCATCAAAATTATAGGTATATGTGTAACTATAGCCCAAAAAAATCTACTATTTCTTGTATTGTGATTTTGCCCTAGAATATAAAAAAATCTGATTACGCTAACAAAAATTATTCCAATTATAATCCTTTGAGAAAATATTTGAGGGTTATTCCCCAAGAAATCAAGAATTGAAGAATTTATTGAATCTAGTGCTACTAATAATGGAAATGGCACATAAAAAGATATTACACACAGAATCACTGTTGCGACAACTGCTTTTATTAGATTTATTGCCGAGTAGAAGAAAAAATAAAATAAATATAGTACGAAAACGAACAATGAAATAAAGAACAAATTTTCTGAAAGACTTATAATACTACTGGGAAATGTAGCTACGATGTCAGGAGATTGCATAAATGCATAAATAAACCCTGTTAGAATATAAACAAATAAAATGATGAAAAAAGCTTTTACTTGCCAAGTCATCGTTAACGTTATTCTTTCCCAAATTTCGCCTATCGTCAGGTTTTTTGAGGTTATTTTTCTATCTTCTGCTCTTTTATTTAATCTATTTATTGTTTCTTGTTCTTGTCTTTCTGCTTGTTCTCGCTTTTGCTCTTGCCTTTTTTCTTCTCGCTTTTCTTCTTGTGTTTTAATTTCAGCTTTTTTTCTGTCAATTTCTCGCTCAACTTCACAAAGTTGTCCTTTCCTAAGTTCTATTTCTCGATCTATCCTCTGATTTTTTTCATAAGAATTTTCATTAATCCATACTTTATCTTTTCTTGCTTCTTCATGCCATATCTGATTTTCTATCATTTTTTTTTCATCAGTCAGTAAAGAAAGCTCAAATTTTAGTTTTTGCAAGTCATTCATTTTGTTTTTTGTATTTTGCGTGGGACAAATATATAATATTTATAGGTGATCATTATTAATGCTTAAATATCTCTGCCTGACCGGAGTTTAAGAAAGATTTTACTCTCATAATTAAAGATGTAAAAGATTTTAAATAATGCTCTTTATCAGAACGGGGAAGTAGAGGAGAAGTAAATAGCTGATAGCTAGTTAATCTCCCAATATTTCATCAACAGCAAAAGTCACGTTAGGTAAAGCTTGAATTTACACAGTTTCATCCATTTGAAAAGTCTGCACAATTTCATAACCATTCGCAGTAGGTTGTCGGTAAACTTCCAGACATTGTTAAGTCAGATTCACCAACCAAACTTCAACAATATTTTATAATATTGTGTTATAATCAGTTTATATTAAAACTGTATCACCTATGAAGTATACTTACCAATATCGTATATATCCAGAGATTAACCAGAAGTTGACACTAAACAACTGGCTCAGAATTTGTCGGTATTGGTATAACAGGATGTTAGGAGAACGTTTTAACTGGTGGGAGCAAAACAGATGTCCTATAAATGCTTGTCCTCTAATTTCTCATTTACCTGAATTAAAAGACAAACCAAATTATTATAATCAGAAAAAGCAATTACCAGAACTGAAAAAGGGTATAGTAGAAGTCAAACACTCAGGCGAGCATCTGGATTTTTCCCAAGTTTATTCAACAGTTTTGCAAGATGTCTGTAAAAGAGTAGAAGCAACATTTTCTAGATTTGTAGCAGGGGATAGTAAAGGTAATCGTAGTGGTAAACCGAGATTTAAAAGTCAATCTAGATATCGTTCATTGAACTTTCCTAATGCTGATGATTCTTGGTTAAAATTTTCATCAATTAATAGTAAATGGTTGTATCTTTCAATTCCTAAAATAGGTTTATTCAGAGTAATAACCCACAGACCAATACCTGATGGAAGTAAAATAAAACAAGTTTCACTAATCAACAAAGCTGATGGTTGGTGGATAAATTTCAGCTTAGAGGATAAGTCAATCCCTGAGTTGAAAACTGATAATATTCAGCCTAATTGGGAAAACTCAGTAGGTTTAGATGCTGTCCTAGACAAAGATATTTATTTAGCCACATCAGAAGGAAATAAATTACCTTCTCTCAAACCTTTAAGAACAAATCAAGATCAACTAACCAAAGTATCTCAACGCAAAAACAAACGTAAACACGGCAGTAAATCGAGACGAAAGCTAGCAAAACGCGAAGGAAAAATCCATCAAAAAATAGCTAGAAATCGTAAAAATTTTCAGTATAAAACAGCTTACAAATTAACTCGTACAGGTAAAAAAGTATTTTTCATAGAAAAGTTAAATCTAGTAGGATTAACTCGCAGAAATAAAACCAAACAAGATGAAAATGGAAATTATTCACCTAATGGTCAATCGTCCAAGTCTGGGTTAAATAAATCTTGGTTAGATGCTGCATTTAATCAATTCTTTCAAATACTAGGTCAGGTAGCCGAAAAAGCTAACGCTAGAGTGATAGAATGCAAACCAAATTATATATCTCAATTGCTTTGTTATAGAGATGAAATAGTTTTTACAGATTGCAATATCAGAGAGTATTTTGATGAAGAATTACAGTTGAAAATTGATAGAGATATTAATGCAGCAATCAATTTGAAACGAGTCGGGCTGGACTTGTTCCCGACTATAAACCGCCGTCAAAACAAAGTGGTTATAGCTAAATCTAAAACCGCTTCTGTTTCTAAGGAAGTTCTGACCGTCTTTAAAAGGCATCAGAAGCCTACACAGAAAGCAGATGCGTCTGTGTAGGTAAGTCACTCACTATAATCTCCTCCTGAACCATATTTCCATTGTTCAATCCAGCGGTGATAATAATACTCTTTTACTAGGGGACTTTTTATTAGTAAAGATTCTATTCCTCCTCCAACTGGATATAGTAATGTATAAATCCCTAAGTTGAAATAATGTCTCATCCAATCTAACAAATTTTCTATACCAACTTGAGGAATAATTTTAATGACTAACTCAGGTTTTTTTAAGGAAATAATAAGTAAAGTCTGTGCTAAAGCAGGAAACTGTACCACATCTTGCAAAAAAGGTTTAAGTACAGGTTCACCCAGTTTTTCCATTACCTGAAACACCCCTGCCAATAATTGATTAATTTGATTTTGGTTAACTTTTTGGTTTACTCCTACACTCATGGAGCGTTGAAACAACCAAGTTACTGATACATTAGGTTGATAAGGTTGCAAAAGTGCCAGAGAATTTGCCGATAAATTTTCAGTTTCTAAAGCTTCATCAATACCCACGGTTAAACGTTTTAGGTGACGTACCATAGCTCCAAAACCACCAAAACTTAAAGGAGACTGACTTCCGCTACTATCTCCTACTGGCAAAATACGATTCCAAGGGGTTTTGAGGGGACTTTGACGATAACAAGGAAAGAAACCAAAGAGGGCACGTTGGAATGTAAGTTGACTAAGTTCGACTTTTTGATATTCCGGTAATAGACGTAAGTATTCTTCAAAGAAAAATTCCAGAGAAAATCTATCTGGATGAGCATCTAAATAAGTAAATAGATAAGTAGTTCGCCCATCTCTAGCGGGAAATGCTTCCCAGAAATATTGACATTGATTTTGTACAGGAGTAAAAGAGGCAAAAATATCTCCGGTATCATTTTTTGGGTATCCAGTCGCACAAGTACCAACAACTAAACAGACAGCATCAGGTTTTTTGCCTTTCCTTGCTTGTTTAACAATGGGAGAAAAATGTCCCATTGCATCCAGGAGTAGTCGAGTTTTGAACGATCGCCCATTGCTAGTTTGGATATTTACCCCATCTGGATAAATAGTTGCTGCTTCATAAGCTGTATTTTCAAATAGTTCACCCCCTGCTTCTAAAAAGCCTTGTTTCAGAGTTTCTAATAGATAAATTGGATCTACACCAATATTGAGGACATCTTTTACCCAAATGTCAGGAGTATCTGGAAAGCTTATACGAGCTGGGTTATATTCCGTAGCGATAACTGTTTTTAGTTCTTCTGTAGAGAGAAGGTTTAATTCTACAAATGTTTCAAGTTCTTTGCGGGAGATATTCCACTCTTGTATTCTACCTTTGAGGATACCTCGTTCTAAAAGTGCAACCCGCCAACCTTTTTTTGCCAAGGTAGCACCAATCAAGATACCAAGAGTACCTCCACAAATTACTACATCCCAGTCATAATTTTCTAGTAATTGAGTTTCTGTCTTAACAGTGGTAGGAATAGATATATTTTCAGCTCGAAGTTTTTGCCAAATTTGATCGACTCGCCGCAGACTTTCTAAAGAGTTCCCTGGAATTTGGGAGAGAATTTGTTCTGTTAAAGACATAATTTTTTTAGTATTAATTTTTGTCGGAATTGCTGCTTATTTTTCTATATTGATTTATCAATTAGTTATGATTATATAATGGTTATCATAGTAATTATATCAAGTAAGTAGGCAGAGAAAATTATTTATAGATTTATTACTCAGTTATAGTAAGTATTGGGGGTTGCACATTCAAGAATAATAATAAATTTTCAACTGTAGATATGTTGAGGAAAGAATTATCTAAAAATATTTACTTTTAGATTTCATCATTCCTAATTGTGTAACGCCAAGCATTCAGGTATTAGCAATAATCTTTATGTGATTAATTTGTTTAACTAGGTATCGGCTATTAGCAGCTCAGATTAAAATACCCGGTAACCCCAAGTACCAATTTTTTCTCTATCGGCTATTTCTTACTCCCTAAAATTCAAATTTTTTGTACCTCATCTACTTGATAAATGCTATACTTATAATTTTAATTTCTGATTAAATACTTTCAGTGTAACTAATTCTTCAGTTTTATAGAAGTTAATTTAATTTT
>JBCDJM010000046.1:0-32086 GCA_038747755.1 Cyanobacteria bacterium P01_H01_bin.35 | reverse complement strand
TAAGAAGAGGTAATTATTAATTATTAATTATTAATTGTTAATTGTTAATTAACCTAACTATTCCCTAAAAAATGATTATGAGTACAAATATTTATTTTATTCGTCACGGTATAGCTTCTGATAGAGAAAATTATGACACAGATGCAGAACGTCCTTTGACAGAAATAGGCGATCAGAAAACTCACAAAATTGCTCAAAAACTAAAACAAGTAGGTCTTCATTTCAACCTAATTCTCACCAGTCCCTTAGTTAGAGCAAATCAAACAGCTAAAATTCTTCAAGCTAATAAATTAACTTCCAAAGTAGAAGAATTTTCACCTCTGGCCCCTGGTGGAGATATTAATCTCTGGCTACAATGGCTAGAAACATGGCAATCTCAAGAAAACAGGGAATTAGCTCTAGTAGGCCATCAACCAGACTTAGCAAACTGGGCAGAAATTCTGATCTGGGGAGAAGCCAGACAAGTATTAATACTCAAAAAAGCTGGTGTGATAGGCATTTCCTTGCCGGAAGTTCGTTCAGCAGTAGGCAATAGTCAAATGTTTTGGCTCACAGCGCCAAAATTTTTACTAGATTAACCAGAATTGTTAATAGATTATTGTCAAAACAACAACATAACTAACCTAGTTGATAATGTAGCTTGAGAATATTCTAATCAAGCAAAGAGGATTGTCATGTCTGTTGTCTGCATCGAATTTAAGCCAGGTTTAGAAGGTATTCCCGCTACCCAATCAAGTATTAGCTACGTCGATGGACAACAAGGGATACTGGAATACCGAGGCACTAATATTAAAGAATTGGCAAAAAAGAGTTCTTTCCTAGAAACAGCATATTTGTTAATTTGGGGCAATCTTCCCAACAAAGAAGAATTAGAGAGCTTTCAAGAGGATATCCGCTATCACAGAAGAATTAAATATCGAATTAGGGACATGATGAAATGTTTCCCTGAGACTGGACATCCTATGGATGCTCTACAGGCTTCGGCAGCAGCTCTAGGTTTATTTTATTCTCGTCGTGCTCTTGATAACCCAGAATATATTAGGTCTGCAGTAGTAAGGTTATTGGCTAAAATCCCCACAATGGTAGCTGCTTTCCAGTTAATGCGTAAAGGTAATGACGCTGTACAGCCAAGAGATGATTTGGACTATGCAGCTAACTTTTTGTATATGCTTAATGAAAGGGAACCCGATCCATTAGCAGCAAAAATATTTGATGTTTGTCTGACTCTCCATGCTGAACATACTATTAATGCTTCTACATTCTCAGCTATGGTGACAGCTTCTACCTTGACTGACCCCTACGCGGTTATAGCTTCAGCAGTGGGTACTCTTGCTGGTCCACTACATGGAGGAGCAAATGAAGATGTGATTACTATGTTATCTGAAATTGGTTCGGTAGAGAATGTTAGACCATATCTAGAAAAATGTTTTGAGACTAAGGCCAAAATTATGGGTTTTGGTCACCGAGTTTATAAAGTGAAAGACCCAAGAGCAATTATTCTTCAGGAACTAGCAGTAGAGTTATTTGAAAAGTTTGGCTACGACAAATATTATGAGATAGCTTTAGAGATGGAAAAGGTTGTAGAGGAAAAACTAGGGCACAAAGGAATTTACCCAAATGTGGACTTTTATTCTGGTCTTGTTTATCGGAAGTTAGGTATTCCTAGCGATCTATTTACACCTGTATTTGCTATTGCTCGTGTGGCGGGTTGGTTGGCTCATTGGAAAGAACAATTAGCTGCTAATCGGATTTTCCGTCCTACACAAATTTATACAGGAGAGCATAATATTCCTTATACTTCTTGTGAAAAACGTTAATCTGATTCTACTATTTTGGGTAAAGTTATACTTTCTCTATGATGTCTAATATACTTAGGGTTTGCTGAAAAAGTCTTATGGGCAAAGTCAGGAGTCAGGAATCAGGAATCAGGAGTCAGGAGTCAGGAGAAGTGGGAATTATAGAGGAGGCAGGAGGAAGAATAGTAAGAGTGATTTTTTTGCCATAATCTATCCAAAATGCTCACTTTTTGAGCTTTATCAACCAAAAAGCTGGTACTTTTTCCAGACTAAAAATGCTAAAACCTTTATTTGTAAATGCTTTAATATTGAATCAGCAAGCCCTACTTAAGCAAATTTCAAATTATTAGTAGTAGGGATGGGTTTATTCTTACCTGGAGCTATAGTTTAGGTTAACCTCGCTCGCGACTAACATTTTTTGTTAATAAAAAAATGAACTATTTACCTAGCGAAACCCATCTAACTAAATGAAAAACTAAACATTCTAGAAAATATTAAATTAATTCTTACTAAGGAGGTAAATCTGATATTGTCTACCTATTGAGGCTTGAACATCACTTATAGGATTAAATAGGGTTTGCTGATTAAATTTAAAAACATTCACAGATAAAAGTTTTAGCCTTTTTAAGTTGGGAAAAAGTACCTGGTTTTTCGCTCTTGATGGTCAAAAAGTGAGGATTTTGGTTTGACGATCTTGCTGAAAAATCAAGGGATAATTCTGACTCATGCCTCCTCTAAATTCCCCATTCCCCATTCCTCCTGACTCCTGACTCCTGACTTATGACTCCTACCCTCACCCATAAGACTTTTTCAGCAAGCCCTAAATAGGGAACTCGATCAGGTATTTTAGAGCTATTGTTATTCATATTTCATATTTGAAGTTAAAAGTAAAATAATGTCACAGTAATGTTACTAACCTGTTACTATAGCACTAGAATAAACTGAGCAATTATACTTAATAGTTGATTGTTTGGAATAATCTAGAAGATTTAGAGTAATTAAGTGCAAATATAATTAAGCTCCTACCTATGAGCTACCCTATCAAAATGAACAATTAAATTAATACTCTGTTTGACTCTAATATTAACTTGATCTAAATAAAATAGAAAGATTGTAAATGAATTCAGGAATCGATCTACAAAGAACATTTATTCAAGCCCTCGTAGATTTGGGCTTACCCTCAGAAATAGCCAGAACTCTATGGCTACCATTCCCAATGTTATCAATGATTACTGTTGCTACTGTCGGTGTTTTAATAGCAGTTTGGCTAGAGCGGAAAATATCTGCAGCAGCACAACAAAGAATTGGTCCAGAATATATGGGTCCTCTAGGGACTCTAGCACCTTTAGCTGATGGTTTGAAGCTAGTTTTTAAGGAGGATGTTGTTCCGGCCCAAGCAGATCCGTTACTATTCACATTAGGACCTGTCATTGTAGCTATACCTGTATTTCTGTCTTACTTAGTGGTGCCGTTTGGACAAAATTTAGTAATTACAGACCTTGGAGTAGCAATATTTTTGTGGATCGCCCTTTCTAGTATTCAGCCTATTGGACTACTAATGTCTGGTTATGCCTCTAATAATAAATATTCTCTACTTGGAGGTCTACGAGCAGCAGCACAGTCTATTAGTTATGAAATTCCTTTGGCTTTAGCTGTATTGGCAGTGGTAATGATGTCCAACAGTCTCAGTACAATTGATATAGTTGAACAACAATCAAGTTATGGCATCCTGGGATGGAATATCTGGAGACAACCATTAGGGTTCATAATTTTTTGGATATCAGTATTGGCAGAATGTGAACGTCTTCCTTTTGACCTTCCAGAAGCAGAAGAAGAGTTGGTGGCTGGATATCAAACCGAGTATACTGGCATGAAATTTGCTTTGTATTACTTAGCCTCCTATATCAATTTGGTTTTATCTTCCCTGCTTGTAGCAGTTTTATATCTTGGTGGTTGGGAGTCTCCAGTTCCGGTAGAACTTCTCTCTAACTGGTTTGGAGTTAGTGAAACAACTCCTTGGTTACAAATAATCAATGGTACTTTGGGTATTATTATGACGTTACTCAAAGCTTATATACTCGTCTTTATAGCAGTTTTGTTACGTTGGACATTACCAAGGGTGAGAATTGACCAATTATTAGATTTGGGGTGGAAGTTCTTGTTACCAGTAGCTTTGGTTAATTTGTTATTAACTGCAGCTTTAAAGTTAGCTTTTCCATTTGCCTTTGGTGGATAAATAAATAGCTGATTAGAGATTTTTTGATTAAACTGTATCTAAAATCCAAAACATACTTTGGTTAACTATAAATATCTGAGCAAAGTTACTAAAATCGTCTGTGATACGGTTAATAAATTAACAACATAGTTATATAAAGCAAAATCTCATGTTCAAATTCCTAAACCAAGTAAGCGATTACGCTAAAGAAACTTTTCAAGCAGCAAAATATATTGGTCAAGGTCTATCTGTAACTTTTGACCATATGCGCCGTCGGCCTGTTACTGTACAGTATCCTTACGAAAAGTTGATTCCTTCGGAAAGATTTCGAGGTAGAATTCACTTTGAATATGACAAATGTATTGCCTGTGAAGTTTGTGTAAGGGTTTGTCCGATTAATTTGCCTGTAGTGGATTGGGAATTTAGTAAACAAACCAAGAAGAAAACCCTGAAGCATTACAGTATTGATTTTGGAGTCTGTATTTTCTGTGGCAACTGTGTAGAATATTGCCCTACTAACTGTCTATCTATGACAGAAGAATATGAGCTAGCTGCTTATGACCGCCATGAGTTGAATTATGATAACGTTGCTCTGGGTAGATTACCATATAAGGTAACAAATGACCCAATGGTTACTCCTTTGCGAGAACTAGCTTACTTGCCTAAAGGAGTTATGGACCCTCATACAGTTTCTCATACTGAGCGTCGTGCTGGTCTCCGCCCAGAAGAAATTCTGGAACAGATGGAAGCTGAAAAACCAGTAGAAGAAACAGCAGATAAATAATTATAGGAATCCGTGCATAAGTTGTAATATTTTCCTATTTGGGTTTGGTCTCCAAAGCCAAACCCAAATAGGAATAGCAATACTACATAATCATTTGTAATATTTTCTTGTAAGGGTTTGGTCTCCAAACCGATCGCAAAAATGGGATTTAGACACCAAACCCCTACAGTTTTTTTCACAAATAATTTCATATTTGTATAGTTGTTTTGTTATTAGTTATTAGGTGGTTAATTTTATTTTTAGCTGTTACTAACTAATAAATACTAGCTAACAAAATATAATTCAAAATTCATACATTTATAAAGGAATAAAAAGTGGATTTAGCACAAGTGGATTTAGCACAAGGAGTTCAATTCGTTTCATTTGCTATCTTAGCCGTAATGATGATTGGGGGAGCTTTGGGAGTAGTATTATTTTCTAATATTGTTTACTCAGCTTTTCTTTTAGGTGGAGTATTTCTCAGCATTTCTGGTTTATACCTTTTATTAAATGCTGATTTTGTGGCTACTGCCCAAGTTTTGATTTATGTTGGAGCTGTTAATGTTCTGATTTTATTTGCAATTATGCTTGTAAATAAACGAGAAGATTTTAAAGCTTTGCCTAATGCTTGGTTTAGAAAGATAGCTACAGGTTTAGTTTGTATTGGTTTGTTTGCTTTACTAAGTACAATGGTATTGTCTACTCCTTGGTCAATTCCTGTTAGTGGAGCTGTTGCTGCTGAAAGTTCAATTGTATTAATTGGCAAGCACTTTTTTAGTGATTTTTTACTTCCTTTTGAGCTTGCTTCTGTGTTTTTGTTAATGGCAATGGTGGGTGCTATTATTTTGGCTCGTCGAGATATTTTGCCTGATGAAGTACCAACTGATATTCCTCAAACGCCTGTTTTAAGTTTGCCTGAACGTCCTCGTGAATTAGTTTCAAGTTCTAAGGAAATTAATGGATAATTAATAATGGATAATTGATAATGAAAACTATCTCTAATTATTAATTATCATCTATTGGTAAGTGCTATAAATAAATTAAAAGGTTTAAGAAGTTTATGGAATTGCATCTAGAGTATTTTTTGTTATTAGCAGCAGCACTTTTTTGTATAGGAATTTATGGTTTAGTTACCAGTCGTAATGCAGTTAGGGTGCTGATGTCTATTGAGTTACTTCTTAATGCTGTAAATTTGAATCTGATGGGTTTTTCTAATTTCCTAGATGCTCAAAATATTAAAGGTCAGGTTTTTACTGTTTTTGTAATTACGGTTGCTGCTGCTGAAGCTGCTGTTGGTTTAGCTATAGTTTTGGCAATTTATCGTAACCGTGATACGGTGGATATGGAAGAATTTAATTTATTAAAGTGGTAGCTTTCTTAGTATTTAGCTATTAGCATTCAGAATTCAGTTTTAGGCGATCGCCTTTTTTCATAACTATTAATTCTCCTTGTAGAATAATTATCGTTACTGTGATGATGAATTAATAACTAATAGTTGATAGCTGATAGGTGAATCCTGTTTACGCAGCATTCCGCATAAAACTATTGCATCTTAGCACTGGGAAATGTTTCATTTGAGAAGTTTTTAACATTTCCCGGTTCGTTTTTATAGAACTATTTATTCTCCGAAAAATTTTTTTTACATACTATGTAAAGAAATGTAATATTATTTGCTGAAAAATATTAAGCTTCATTACTAAACTGAAACATAGAGAGAATCTTCATGCTATCCTTCCTTATCAGAAACCAGATAAAATAATTTAAGAGAGGAGAAAACTTTGAGTTCAGAAATTAAAAAATATCCATCTTGTTCTTTACATCAAGATGTTAGTGAATATGTGGCTGATTTACAATTTCACATGACTTTACACGCTCGTAATTTAGTTCCTTCTCTTAATCAAGCAAAAGATGGTCGTGAGGAAATGTTGCAGGAAACTCAAGCTCATTTTGAAAAGTTGATTTCTAGACAGACTCTGTAATTATTTTTATTTTGATTTTTATTGAAAAGCCTAATTTCAACTATCAAAAGAAATTGGGTTTTTTGGTTTGGTTTAAAATTTCAACGACCCCATATTTTATAGAACTCATTTGGTATCTTTGACATTAATTTTCCTTTCTGCAACATTCGCGATCATTGAGGAACAACACTTTAGTTGAATAAATAGTCATGCGTATAGACCAGCTACCCAAGCAAAATTTTATAATATCACAAAAATAATGAGGATGCAACGGAAAATCCTTTGACGCGCTGATTTTTTAGGAGCTTCACAAAATGAAAATGTTGGTAATTTTTCATTAATTAGGTGTTGATGGAAAAATTTGATGAGGAAAAACACTATATTCCTGGAAGTTCACGAAATGAAAATATTTCTGGCATTGTTCCTAAGAAAATTCCTGAATATTTCATTGCCTCTTAGTTAAGAAATTTAGTTGAACAAATAATCATGCGTATAGGCGAGCCAGACCAGCTAAATTTTATGATATCACAAAAATTGTGAGGATACAAGGAAAAATCCTGTGCGAAATTTTTAGGTAGCTCTAGAAAATGAAAATGTTGATGATTTTTTCATTGAGGAGGTATAGATGGGAAAAAATGGAAAGAGGGATATAGCTGCCGCTAGGCTCCGCCAACGCCTTTGCGTAGCATTCCGTAGGAAAGCGGAACGGAGTTCTATCGCTTTCTAATATTTCATCCTTTTCAAAATTTAGAAAAAAACTGACTGCTGAGAAGCAACTCCCGAAAGCTTATCAAATCTCTTTTGTGAGGATACAAACAAAAATTCTTTGACGGGGGAGTTTTTTCAGGAGCTTCACAAAATGAAAATGTTGGGGATTTTTCACTGAGGAGGGATAGGTAGAAAAATTTGATGAGGAAAAAACACTATTAGATATTTTATAGATGTCTTTGCTTTTTCTCAAAATCTTTCTCTCAATAGTGGTTAGAGATATTTGACAAGTTTTAATTATATTTTTCAGGTTATGTATTTTAAAATTTAAAACTTTGTAATCAATCTCTGACAATAATATTGATGAATAAACTAACAAATTTTCAATACTTTCAGCGATTTTTCTGAATTTCGTGATATGGTAAACTTAATTATAATTCAAGGGATTTTTATTTCTTAATTGAAAAATAAACTTGTAAACCCTCATTATGTCGTTATTTTAGGTAGTGATCGCTCTTCATTACTTGAAGGATGACTGACTAATTTTCTCCACCCTATTTAACTGGCAATTGACAAAAATACATTTATGTGTATTGCAGAAATTAGCACTACATCAGGAAAAAATTAGTAGTAGGAATAGAGGTAGACTTTTTACCAATATTTTTCATCTTTTTATATTGTGGTTAATCAGTGGAACTGTATATTCACAGTACCTGGAATAGTCTACTTTAATGGTGGGTCAAATTTATCGCAAAAATAAAGAGTTGGGACTTCAAAGGTCTCTGATTTAAAGTTAAAGGTGTAATCTGATCGGAGGTAGTCTGACTTACTACTGTATTGCCCTAACCCAGATTCAAAATTTCTTTCAGCTACCATAACTAATAACTAATAACTGAAATGCCATATTACATCTCACAAAGATTCATAGATAAACTAGCAGTTCATATTACCAAAAATTTCTTAGACTTACCCAGAGTCAGAGTACCTTTAATCTTAGGAATCCACGGACGAAAAGGAGAAGGAAAAACTTTTCAATGCCAATTAGTATTTGAAAAAATGGGAATTGAACCTGTCACAATATCTGGCGGAGAATTAGAAAGTAAAGATGCGGGAGACCCAGCACGTTTATTACGTTTACGTTATCGAGAAGCATCAGAAAAAATCAAAGTTCAAGGTCGAATGTGCGCCTTATTTATTAATGACTTAGATGCAGGTGCAGGTAGATTTGATGCAGGTACTCAATATACAGTAAATACTCAATTAGTAAATGCTACTTTGATGAATATTGCTGATAATCCTACTAATGTACAATTGCCAGGAAGTTATGATGAAACTCCCCTACATCGAATCCCAATTATTGTGACTGGAAATGATTTTTCTACGCTTTATGCACCTTTAATTAGAGATGGTCGAATGGTGAAATTTTATTGGGAGCCAAACCAAGAAGAGAGAATTGGTGTAGTGGGTAGTATTTTTAAAACAGATGAACTGTCTGCCAGAGATATTGAGAATTTAGTAGATGAATTTTCTGACCAAGCTATAGATTTTTTCAGTGCATTACGCAGTCGGATATATGATGAACAGATTCGTGATTTTATTCATCAAGTAGGAATAGAAAAAATTTCTAGGCGGGTAGTGAATGCTGTAGAAAAAATTCCAGATTTTCCCAAACCTAATTTTAATCTCTCCCATCTTCTAGAATATGGAAAAATTATGGTTGGAGAACAACAACGTATCCGAGAGTTACGATTAGTAGAAGAATATAATCAATCTCGATTGTTCGGTGTTTCTCAAACGAAGGAACCGGAAAATTTTACAGCAAATACGCCAAATTCTAATTATTCATCTCCAGAAGTAACTAAAGCTAATCAGTTAACTGAAAATCAGATTAATCATACTGTTAAAAATAGTAATCTTAGTTCAGAGGTTAGGGCAGAGATACAAAAAATTCTCCAAGATGGTTTAAAAATTGGGATGGAATATGCAGATAAACGTAGATATAAAACTGGTTCATGGAAAAGTTGCGGAACAATAGAGAATGAGGGAGAACAAGAAGTGATAAATGCTGTAGAAAATTGTTTAGCTGAACATCAAAATGATTATGTTCGTTTGATTGGCATTGATGGGAATGTGAAGCGACGGATAGTGGAGAAAATTATTCAGAGACCAAATTAAATATCTCTGAAAAAAAAATGTATTAAGGTTCACCGCAATCTCTAGAAAAAATTAGCGATCGCCTGAGAAAAAGCAGGGAATTTACCTTGCTTAAATCTCAGTGAAGATTAACAATTAATACAATGGAATATGCAGATCAGCATAGATATAAAACTGGTGCATGGAAAAGTTGTGGAAAAATAGAGAATGAGGGAGAAAAAGAAATAATTGATGTTGTATAAAATTGTTTAGCTGAACATGAAAATAATTATGTTTGTTTGATTGGAATTAACGGGAATATGACGCGACGGATAGTGGATAAAATTATTCATAGACCAAAGATATAATGAAGCGATAGGTCTAAGATTCGAGAATATCTATAAAAATAAGAAATCTAGTAAATGTAATTCGATAGGTTTAGAAAGGCTCTTATGCTAGAAGTAAAAGGCTAGAGAGGATTGATAGGATGTGTAATTAATTTTGCATAGTTATTTATTTGAGGAATATTTTTAGATTATTTTTTATATACTAGATATTTCAATAAAGATTTCCTCTTGATTCCCTACAATACAACGTTAAATTATCAGAGCTATATTTTTTTGATTTATGGAAGATTACCAAGCAGCTTTTCTAGAACGCTATTCTGATACAGAAATATTAGATAAATCGGGAAGAAAAATTGGAGCTATGCACTTTGGAAGTGTAACTATAGAGTGTTTATTAAAAGCAATTATTTTTGCTACTTTACCAAACACTGCAACTAAAGAATGGAAAACAGATAATAATAATCCAGGGCATACTCTTACTAATCCAGGACATAGCTACACAGAAGCATTAAAACGACATAATAAACTTAAATCTAGAATTGATAAGTTTCCTCAAGTACGAAAATGGTTGGATGAAATTGAGAACCCCATCGGTCAACATTTTATAGATGTACGTTATTCTGCTCTTGAAGTTAATAATGAAAATTATAAAAGCTGGTTCAACACATATCAAAAGCTTATAAAATGGCTACAAAAACAAGCCACTACAATCTAAGGAGTTGAAAATGCAAGAAAACTGGCAAGTATCACTAAAGCAGAATATCAAAGACAAATACGTTAAAAACTCTAAAGAGACTAAAGAGTGGGTTGATGTAAATATTTCCACATCAGGTTTGCTTAATTTAACTTTAGTTAGTAATAGCTTTTTTGGTGTATCTATCCCTCAGCGGAAAGAAGAAATTTACAACTTATTAAAGTCTCAAGTACCTCATTTATCTCCTGGGTTTCTTTCTTTATATACACCTCAAGAAGCTGAATCATTAAATATTGCACTTCCACAAATTCCCGATCAATTTTCATTAGTAACTTGGCAAGATTTAGCTATCCAAGCAGCCAACCCACAAAATCAACCTCAATTATCCCAAAAAGAACCCAGTATACCCAGAACAGTAACATTTTATTCTTTTAAAGGAGGAGTAGGAAGGACTACTGCATTAACTCATGTTGCTTCTATTTTAGCAATCCGAGGTCGTAAAGTTGTAGCTGTAGATTTAGATTTAGAAGCACCTGGTTTAAGTACAGCATTTAACCTTAAATTACAGCCAAAATATGGAATTGTTGATTATTTCTATGAACGTTCCTATTTACCAGAGGAAGTAAAACCTAGTATTTTAATTACAGACATATTTAGTGAAGTAAAAATATCTAACGCCACAGGTAGAGTATTTGTTGTTCCTGCTGGATATCTTAGTCTTGATTATGTGTCTAAAGTTGACGATCTTCATGCCACAACTGTTATAGATGGAGACAAAAATCTTTGGTCTATTTTTAAGCAGGAAATTCAAGAACAATTAAAACCAGATATTCTCTTAATTGACTCAAGAACTGGGATTAATCAATGGGGTGCTTTATCATTAATTCAAGCTGCTGATGAAGCAATTATTTTTCTTTTCCCTAATGAACAAAACAAACATGGAATAGAGCTACTACTAGAATCTCTTCAAAGTCTGAAAAATTTATCCATTAATTTTGTTTTTTCTCCTGTACCTGATGTGACCAAGACTGGTTTAGATAAAGTCAAAAAAATTTGGATGTCATTGGTTGAAAGGATAAAAAATAGAACAGATGAAAACTATGATACTGATGAAGAGGATTCAAATACAAGTAACGATAAACCAGAAAATGATGAATTATTAATAGTTCCTTATCTTTACCCAATTGACCTTTATGATAGCTATCCCACAATAGAACTACTAGATTATTATCCTAAAATTGCTAATCTAATTGATGAAAAAAAATTATGAAATTAAAGGCAGTAGTGTTTTAAATATTGTTGAACACAGATGGCAAATTATTGAAAGTCTAGAGTTTCCTGAAGTAAATGCCGCCGATCCAAAGTAGGATTTAAGTTTATTGTTTCAGCGCACTACTGATTTTGAAAAATTTTTAAAGGAAAATCTCTAGAATTTGGATTAAGAAAAGCATCGGAAAAGCGATGTGAAGAAATTAAAGAGGAATATCCTAATCTAATTAATTTCTTTGATTCTCTTAAAGGAAAATTAGCTTTTTTAAGAAAAGAAGAACTACAAGAAATATGGCAGAATTCAGCAGCGAACCTTGCAGGTAATTTTGAAGAGTTTGTTTCTTTTATGGAAGAAATAGGAATCATTGAATTTCGGGAGAAAGAAAAACGTTATAAATTTGTGGATATATATGTTTATGGTTTTGAAATGATTCGTCAAGGTGGAGTATAGAAATTTATATCTGCCAAATTTGCGTCATTACTATTAGTGGATTATCTTAATTTGTGCTGAGAAAAGCAAAAAGGAAAATCTCTAGAATCTGGATTAAGAAAAGCGATGTGAAGAAATTAAAGAAGAATATTCCTATCTAATTAATTTTTTTGATTCCCTTAAGGGAAAATCAGCTTTTTTAATCAAAGAAAAATTACAAGAAATATGGGAGAATTTACCAGAGCAAGTTCTAGAAAATTTTGAAGAGTTTGTTTCTTTGATGAAAGAAATAGGAATTATTGAATTTAGAGAAAAAGAAGAACGCTATAAATTTGCAGATATATATGTTTATGGTTTTGAAATGATTCGTCAAGGTGGAGTATAGAAATTTATATCTGCCAAATTTGTGTAATTCCTATTAGTGAATTATCTCAATTTGTGCTGATAAAAGGAAAAAGGAAAATTTCTAGAATCTGGATTAAGAAAAGCATCAAAAAAGCAATGTGAAAAAAATAAAGAGGAATATCCCTATCTAATTATTTTTTTTGATTCCCTTAAGGGAAAATTAGCTTTTTTAATCAAAGAAAAATTACAAGAAATATGGGATAATTTACCAGATAAAGTTCTAGAAAATTTTGAAGAGTTTGTTTGTTTGATGAGGGAAATAGGAATTATTGAATTTCGGGAAAAAGAAGAACGCTATAAATTTGCAGATATATATGTTTATGGCTTTGAAATGATTCGTCAAGGTGAAGTATAGAAATTTATATCTGCCAAATTTGCGTAAGTCTTATTAGTGAATTATCTCAATTTTTTATGAGAAAAGGAAACTCATTACAAATATTCCACCGCTTACCATTATGAATTAATAAAGTTAACTGAGAAGCCATAAATTCAAAGTTAAGCGATCGCTCCCGAAATTCTAACCAAGCTGTTCTAAAATTCTGTTTAGTTAAGTCTCGAAAAGCTACAGTAACATGAGGAGAAAAAGGGCGAATTTTAGAAGGGGGATGTACAATTCCTAAAGTAGTTTCTGTAAATTCAATTAAGTCTTTTTGAATTTTCAATAGCTCTGGAGTTTTCACAACATTTACATAAATAACACGAGGTGGAAAAGCAGCAAAACCAGACAAAGTAATGGGAAAAGCAGAGCAATTTTGAGCAAAAGTCTCTAAAGACTCCTGCAAAAGACTTAAATTTTCAGTCGCCCATTTAAAAGGAGGTTGTAAAGTAATATGAGGCACAGACCTTAAAGCATGACTGCTATTATATTCTTTAGCAAAATATTCCTTAATTTCCGTAACTTGGTTTTGAATATTTTCAGGTGGCACAAGAGCCACAAATAATAAACGTTTTGATTGACCCATAAAATTAAAATTCAAAAAATAAAATGCCTTGGTTTGCCAAAATAGAAAAAGGTATAGTCGAAAAATCTATATTTGACCAATATGTACCAGACCATATAGCTTATGTCCAAGAATTAATTGCTAAAGGACATAAAGCCAAAAGTGGTTACTGGGCAGAACGCCCAGGTGGAATGCTACTCTTTGAGGCTGCATCTATGGCAGAAGCCGAAAAAATAGTCGCTGAAGACCCCCTCATCAAAAATAATTGTGTCACTTATGAAATTTATCAGTGGTGTATAGTTGCAGAATAAAAATTTGTGTTATAGTAGTAAACGATTCGGACCAGCGCGACTACAACGCCTAAATCTTGTCAGGACCGGAAGGTAGCAGCAACACGGGATGCTTGTAGTAGGCGTTGACTCCGGGTCACCCAATTTAAAGGAGCCAGGATATATTTTTTATGGATAATTTCGGAGGAATTATTCAAAGAGCTGTTTATCTAGGAGTGGGATTAGCCTCTTTTGCAGGCGAGAAAGCTAACCAAAAATTGGCAGAACTTAGAACGGAAGCTCAAAAACTGGCTGATGAAATGGTTAAGCGTGGTGAAATGACGACAGAAGAGGGTCGTAAATTTGTCGAGGATATGATGAATAAGGCTATGCAGCAAGCTCCTGTAGATTCATCTCCAGAAACGAGACCTAATGAACCACGTCGTATAGAAATTCTCTCCGAAGATGACAATTCATCAGATTCAAATTCTACAGAAGTAGATAAAATGCGCCAAGAAGTACATAACTTACAAGAAGAATTACGTCGGCTACAAAAAGACTAAATCTATACGCAAAAATTAGGGCAATATTTCAGGAATTTCAGTAATTTATATAGATAGTTTTGAAGGAAAGCAGAGATAGATAATAATGGAAGACTGGTCAAAAAACTTCTTTGAAGTAATGGAAACTGCCATGTTAGAGGTAGAAGATTTTTTTAATGAAATGGCAGAAGAAATTTCAGAAGTTTTTGATGAGTGGGGAAAGCTCTCTGAGGAAATTACTGAAGAAATACAGACTAATATTATTGCTGAAATAGATGAGTATCTAAATGATTTAATTGACCCTATAATTGAAGTCTACTTAGATTTTGATATTGAGACACATGAACGGGAAGAAGATATAGACTACTATTTCGTTGATCGTGTAGAACCTACAATAGAAAAACATCCAGCGTGTAGAGGATGTACTAATTATCATGGTCAAGTTTATGGAGGAAATCTGTTAGTTTGTGCAATGCATCCTCATGGTGTAGAGGATGAAAGTTGCCCAGACTGGGAATCAGATAATAGTAACTTTAATTAAACTAAAAATTTAAAAATTTAAGAGAGCTTGATTCAAGATTCATATATCCTTTTGATCATACATACTTAAAGTTATCAGACTTAAAAATTAACTATTCATCTAGTTATAATTTTTAACTAACTTTTCTTTGACAACCATCTTAGTAATAAAAGCCTGAAATTATATCAAATCTAACTCATAGCAAGCTATATATCCTCAAAAAATGTGGTAGGTATTAAGTCAAGTAGAAATTCAGAAAAAATATCTTAAGTATAAGTATAATTCCTTTGGAAAGAAAGCATTAATAGACAACAAGCAGTATTACTTTCCTTATCCATAAAATACAAGGAAATAGAGATATAGGATAGTCAAATATGAGTGAAGTAAATTCAGGAACACTTTATATAGTTGGTACACCAATAGGCAATTTAGAAGACATAACATTTAGAGCAATTAAAACATTACAAAAAGTAGATTTAATCGCAGCAGAAGATACCCGCCACACAGGCAAATTATTACAGCATTTTCAAATCAAAACTCCACAATTAAGTTACCATCAACATAACGAACAAAGTCGCATACTAGAATTAATAGAAAAACTAAATCAAGGAAAAGCAATAGCTTTAGTAACTGATGCGGGAATGCCAGGAATATCCGATCCTGGATATGAATTAGTAAAAGCTTGTGTCGAAGCAAATATTTCTGTAGTACCAATACCAGGAGTTACTGCTAGTATTACAGCATTAAGTGCCTCTGGTTTACCAACTAACAAATTTATTTTTATTGGTTTTTTACCTACTAAAATTAAACTACGGCAAGAGCAACTAGAAAAATTATCTAACTCATTAGAAACTATAATTTTATACGAGTCTCCTTATAAACTTTTACAAACTCTAGAAGATTTGGAAAAAGTATTAGGTAAAGATAGAAAAATAGTTTTGGGAAGAGAACTAACAAAACTCCATGAGGAATTTTGGCGTGGAACAGTTGGAGAAGCAGTTATTCATTATCAAAATAATCAACCAAAAGGGGAATTTACTATTGTTATTGCAGGTGCTGAACCAGAATTACAAGTATTATCAGAAGATACTATTAAACAGGAGTTACAAGAACTTTTTGCTCAAGGAATTTCCCGCTCCCAAGCTAGTCGCCAACTTGCTCAAAAAATTAATTTATCCCGTAGTAAAATTTATCAAATAGCTCTAAAAATATAGTTATTAGGATTAAGTTTTATTGGAGATTAGTTGAAGAGCAATATTTTTAAATATTCTAGGAAAAGAACTCAAAAATCTTATCTCAAGAAAATGTAGTAAGACTTTTGAAGTTTGGTATAAGATTGTTGGAGGGATCGCTCGCTCACTATTTCCAATAATTAAAATAACCATAAATTAGAGGTTTGATTACTGGCAAAAATATCTGCTGTTTCTAATCTGATAAATCTGGGTTTAATTTTGGAATTAGAAATGGAACAGGTGAGGCAAGTTTTTGAGGGAAAAAATAATTAGGGCTGGCTGATTAAATATCAAAGCATTGACAGATAAAGTATTAGCCTTTTTGAATATCAAATACCTTGGTTTTCAGCCATTGAGCCTCAACAACTTACGATATTGGGGTGACGCGAGGCAGAAAAATTACTCTTGCTATACTTTCTGACTACCTTCTCTATAATTCCTATTTTTCCTGATTCTTAACTACTCCCTACTCCCTACTCCCTACCTCAACAAAAAGTATTTATTCAGCAAACCCTAATTAAGATTAAATTTAGTATCAGTCTTAACATCGAAAACAAGGTAATATTTAGCTAAATAAAAAAAGCTAAATCATAATAGCTAATTACTATAAAAAACCTGTGAATTCTATAGACTCTTTCCTAAAACGCTTTGAACATTTCGGCGTTGAACTTGGTCTCCAACGCATCTACCAACTTCTAGATAATTTAGGCAACCCTCATCTCCAAGTACCAATAATTCATGTTGCCGGAACAAATGGCAAAGGTTCCGTCTGTGCTTATCTATCCTCTATCCTCAAAGTAGCAGGATATAAAGTCGGACGTTACACTTCACCTCATCTAGTTGACTGGACAGAACGTATTTGTCTCAATGAAGAAAAAATTTCCTATAGTAGATTGGAAGAATTATTACAAGAAGTAGAAGCAGCCATTCAACCAGAACAACCTTCACCTACTCAGTTTGAAGTTATTACTGCCGCTGCTTGGTTATATTTTGCCCAACAAGAAGTAGACGTAGCAGTTGTAGAAGTAGGTTTGGGAGGTAGACTAGACGCTACAAATGTTTGTCACCAACCAATGGTAACTGTCATTACTTCTCTTAGTTGGGAACATTGGCAAAGATTAGGTCCTACTTTGATTCATATTGCTGGGGAAAAGGCGGGTATTCTTAAACCAAGATGCCCTGCAATAGTAGGAGTTTTACCCCCAGAAGCGAAAACAGTAGTACAAAACCGTATTACTGAGCTAGACTGTCCTGTTGTTTGGGTTGAACCTGCTAAATTATTAGAAGGAAGTCAGGAAAATCAATCATTACCAGGAGCTACTTATCAAGGAATTGAATATAAACTTCCATTATTTGGAGATGTACAGTTGATAAACTCAGCGATCGCCATAGCCACAGTTCAAGTGCTAGAAACCCAAGGATGGGAAGTTCCTCAAGCAGCAATTAAACAAGGAATAGCTGAAACTAAATGGCCAGGACGTTTACAATGGACTACATGGAAAAATCGTAAATTATTAATTGATGGTGCCCACAATGCTGCTGCTGCCCAAGTATTAGGGCGGTATGTCAGGACACTTGATTATCCATCCATAAGTTGGGTAATGGGTATGCTATCTACTAAAGAACATTCAGAAATTTTTCGCGCACTAATTAAACCAGGTGATCGCCTCTACTTAGTTCCTGTGCCAGGACATAGTTCAGCTGACTTGAATCAACTTAGAACTATGGCTCAGGATATATGCACAGAATTAGCATTTTGTCAAGTTTACTCTCATCTAACAGCAGCTTTGGAAGAAGCTATTACTGACAGTGAAAATTTAATTGTTTTATGTGGTTCCTTATATTTATTAGGTGATTTTCTAACAATTAGCAGGAACTAAAGACCCCCCTACTGGAAGCTGTATTTTTCTATCTTCTAAATCCAGAGCTTTAGTATTTTCTGAATTCAGATATTTATTAAAAATGGCTTCAATTTTTTCTTGACTGATTGGTTTATTTATAAACTCAGAACATCCCACAAACTGAGCGCGAACCCAATCAATCATACCTTCCCTCCCTGTTACAATTACTATGGGAGTATTTTTAAAATCAGGAATTTTACGAATTTGGCTACAGACTTCATAACCATTAATAACAGGCATATCTATATCCAAAAATATTAAATCTGGCTTAACTTTAACTACAGTAGATAAAGCCAAAGTAGACTTTTGAATTCCAATAAATTTATAGCCACTTTTCGTAATTATTTTACCCATTACTGTATTAATTATCTGGCAATCATCAATACAAGCTATTAGTTTTGTTTTACCTACAGAGATTATATTTTTGGTAGTTTCTAGTGATGGTAAATCTGGTTCTTTAATCTCTTTTGCTTGATTCTCTAAGGCATCAATTTTAACTACAGCTAACGGAGGGAGATCGGGCAAAGCAGTAAGTTTAATTATTCCTTGAGTAACATAATTCATTAATTTTTTAGTCAGACTTAATAAATCCTGCTTTAAGTAAAAAGCCAAATCTCGCAATGTTAATTTTTTACTAATTAATGCCTGAAATTTTTGGTAGATTGAATTAGATGTGTTTTGTTTTAGAGTTTCAGGTTTGTTCAATACAGGTGCTAAATTCGGAGAATAGTTATGTAAATTTGCCTCACACCAACCTTGCCATATTGGCTTAACCTTTTCAAAAGCTTCATAGATACTCAAACGAAAGATAGGCTGCATCATTTCCGCTTGTAGATTACAACTTATAGAATTCACCTGTAAAGTATCTAAATTATCCTGTTGAATTAAATCAAACAATACTTCTACCAAGGTACTGTTAATTATAGAAATAGCTTGCGAAAGTGAAATTTTTTCTTGTTTCAATAAAATATTAACTATGTAGTATTGCCAGCTTTCACAAACATCATGGGTGTAGAAACTTAGACTTTTCAAAGAAATAGAAGGGCAAGATTGAGTCAAAATTCTGCGCCATCTTCGCCAAGCACTGTTGCCACCTGTTGCCCAAGTTAAACATCCCCGATTAAAATATAATTGCCATTTTTGTTCTTCTGAATTCTGGAATTCTAACTTACCACTAAATTGTTTAGGTATCAGACGGATTAAATGCTTAAAAAATCTGGCTGTAGTCTGTTTTGTCTTGGTAATCATTTTGAATACTCCATCAATGCAGTCCTGACTTGCGATATTCTTAATATAATACTTCTAAAAAGATTGCATCCGCCATTTTACTGAATCTTCATTAAAACTTTATCAATTTCACGAAATATTCATTAAAACTTCATCAATTTTACTGAATCTTCATTAAAACTGCGTCAAAATTTCATCAAATTAACTAATAGTATAAGTTGTCGAAAACCAATTTCCTAGTTGAAAAAGACAACAGGGAAGAGTAGGTTGGGATGATCTGTAATTAATTTTGCTTAGGTACTTACAACTGTGTTGATGAAATTCCTAAACATTCTCAAGAGAAAATTATAATTAGAGAATTAGTTTAGTCTATAAAGAAAAAGAATAATTTAGCTAACTAACTAATAAATGAGGAATATCCGATTTTATTCAAGACTCTAATTTGATTATTATAGAAGTATTTATTTAAGTTATCGACTCAATCTAATTTTACTTAAAAAGTCGATAAATATCGTCCGTTATTTTACGGATATTTAATCAAATATTGATTTGCTATCTCTTGATACAGTTACTAATTTCTAAATTGGTAAAATCAATCAGATGTTAAATGAATATTTTTTTCATTGAAAACTTATTATGAATTTTAAAATTTATTTTACCTTTAAGTTTTTTTTTCATCTTTGCTTTAGTCTTAGTTTATTAGGACTTACTGCTTGCCAACAATTATCAGATAATACAATTTCCGAAGAAGGAATTACTGTACAAACAATTCGACTAGGTTCTGTCCTCGCTTTAGAAGGACAAGAAGAAATTTTAGGAAATAGGATGAAATCTGGTTTAAAAGCTGCACTTGATGAACAATTAGTACAGGGAAAAAAAATTAAGTTAATCTTTGAAAATGATTATTATGAGCCTCCAATTGCTCTTCAAAAAACAGAACAGTTGATTGAATCTGGCATTTTTTTGATGATTGGAAATGTTGGCACACCCACCGCAAAACAAACATTGCCAATTTTAAAGAAGAACAATATTCCTGCCGTTGGTTTTTTTACTGGTGCTGAACTTTTGCGATCTCAATCTGAACTAATCATTAATTATCGTGCAAGTTATGCACAGGAAATAGAAAGTGTAGTTAAAATGGCTTTAACTGCTGGGGTAAAACCCTATGAAATCTGTGCTTATGTTCAAGATGACAGCTATGGTATGTCCGGATTAAAAGGACTCAGAAACGCTTTAGCACAAGCACAAGTGGAAGAAAACATCTTACGTCCCTATGACCAAGTTTTAGAGTATAAAAAAAATGGAAATCAAGACAATTATTTCCTTAGTCCTGTAGGATTTTATGCCCGTAATACTCCCTATGTAAGGGAAGGTTATAACTCATTAAAACAGTGGGAAAAAAATACAGGAATAAAGTGTAGATTAATCGTTACAGCAGGAACTTCTACTAATATTGCACGATTTATTAATTTAGCTCAAGATGAAGGAGAGGGTTGGGTAATTTCCTCCCTATCATTTGCCGATCAAGAAGAACTACAGTTTGACTTAGAAGAATATGGGATTAAAGACAAAGTGATTATGACGCAAGTTGTTCCCTCATTACACTCCAATTTACCTATTGTTCAAGAAGCAAAATCTAAGCTAGAAAATGAGTTTGATAATGTATCTTTAGAAGGATATATTGTAGGAAAAATGACTTTAGAAATTCTCCAAACAATACCAGGAGAAATCAATCGTGATAGTTTTTTAAAGCAGGTTACTATTTCCCAATTTGATCTAGGTGGTGTTTCAATTGATTTTACTCAAGGCAGAACTCAGTCCTCTGACCTAGTTTTAATAAATGTTTTGACTCCTCAAGGATTTAAACATTTAAAGAAAGATGAATTGAGGGATATATTTGAATAATGAGTTAATTCTTATTGGTTTCTTGATCGGAAAAATAACTAATGGATAAAAAAGAAAAAAATTTACTAGAAAAAATGAGTAACTTTGAGCCTCCTAATTCTGAAAAATCTAAAAATAGTCTTGAAAAAGCTAGATTAGAAGAACCTCAACTATTTAATCCGATTTCTATTTTAGACACAAAAATTGCTGATTTTGTTGAATGGCTGCAAAATATTTCTTTACTTAGGTTAGCAGCTATTTTAAGTGAGGGTGCACTGTTGTTTGCCGTAGTGTCTTATGTAATTACCATACCTAGTCGAAACGAACAGAAGATACAAGAAGCTCGAAAGGTTCTGCGTGAAGAATCTGGCCATGAATATAGTGATGGACGTATTGCTGCTTTGAAACTTTTAAATAATAAAAGTTGCCAAGGTAATCCAGGACTACAAGCACCTCAAGCAAATATATCTAATCTTACCCTTAATCCTTGCCAATCTTTATCTTTTACCCAGGGTTCACTTAAGGTTAATAAACATTCAATGGATCTCTCCTATTCAAATTTAGCAGGAGCCGATCTCTCAGGCGCTAATCTTGTCGGAATTAATTTACGAGGCAGTAATCTTCAAGATGCAAATTTGGCCGAAGCTAATTTAGAAGGTGTGGACTTAACGTCTGCTGATTTACGAGGTGCAGACTTATCACGAGCTAACCTCAAGAATGCCATACTCCAAGAGAGCAACTTAGACAACAGTAATCTGTATGGAGCTAACCTGCAAGGAGCGGATTTCTCTGAAGCTAGTCTAGTCAAGATTAGAGGCTTATGGGCTAATTTCAATGATGCTATTTTCCATCGAGCCGACTTACAATCAGCGAATTTGAATCGAGCGGATTTAAAGGGAGCTGATTTTTATAAAGCTAATCTAGAGAATGCTTCTTTGCGTTTTACCAATTTAACTAAGACAACTGACTCCACAGGAGGTCCCTTAAAACCCGCCAATCTGCGAGAAGCACAATTAAAAGGAGCCGATCTATGGGGAGCAAAAATTTGGTCAGTATTTCAAATTAAACAAGCTCAAAATTGGCAGAATACGAACAAAACTCCTAACTGGGAACAGCAGATTGAACTAAGACGACCACCTCGTTTACGAATAGCTCTGCTAAAACCAGAAATTACTCAAACTCTTTTCGAGGCCTACGAGTTGGGAATGCGTCGTGCAGCTAAGCGTCGTGTAGAAATTTGGGGGATTAGTCATCCTAGTGGCGTGCAGAATGAAGCCAAAATAATTAAGCAGTTGATTAAAGAAGGTATAGATGGGCTTATCTTAACACCGGAAGACCCCGTTAAGTCCCTTGATGCACTTAAACTTGCTAGTGACGCTGGAGTTGCTATTACCACTGTTGATTTTTGCTTTGATCCTATGGACGCAGAAGATTTAGCTGTTGCTTGCTACAATACAAATAGTTTCCAGATGGGCTATGATTCCGGTAAGTATTTAGAACAATGGGCTAAAGATAATTTACTAACTAATTCTTCCTCTTCTTCTTCACAAACTATTGAGATTGGTATAATAGATGGGGCAGTGTACGATCGCTACTATCCTTATCTTCAAGGAGTATTAGCAGCACTTAATAAATCGGAGGATGTATACTTTAAAGTCGTTGATTCTGTTAGTATTGATTCTAATAATGATATTGTTCAAGTTAAAAAACTACTTAAAGATAATCCTAATATTCAGATACTTTGGGGAGGCTCAAATCTAGCAACGGAGGTTACAGTTGCAGCAGTTAAACAATCTGATTTGAATAATCAAGTCAAGATATTCGGCATTTTAGACTTGTCGAAAGATAAAGCCAAATTATTACTAGATCCCCAGAGTCCTTTAGAGTTAATTATCGATCAGTCTGGTACTCAGGTTGGTTATAATGCTGTTAAAACAATAATTTCTGTCTTGAGAAAAAAAAGGTCAGGAGCAGATTATCAAGTTTATAGTGTTGACCATCGTCTATTAACTCAAGATGACCCAGATCCTGTACAAGATTTGCTAAAAGAGTATGGTTGGTTCTAACGGTAGTATCTTTATTTTAAAGATAAAAAACTATAGTTTATTCCATTCAGATGCAGCATCAGCGATCGCCTGTTCAATAGTTTTTTCTCCTAACATAGTTACCTGCAAATTTTGATAAATAATTTCTTTCAACTTATCCAAATTTTTAATAAATGGCAGTAAAACTTCTGCTTCAAAAATTTGACTAGCAGTAATAACTCGTGCCCGATCTTGAGAAGAAGCATCAGGAGAAATATTTTGAAAATAACTATTTTCTAAAGTCTTAGTTGTAGAAGGTAAAACATTAGTCTCCTGAGTAAAAGCCATTTGATTTTGATGATTAGTAATAAATAAAGCAAATTTCAGGGCTTTATCTGGTAGTTTAGTTTTACCAGAAATAGCAAAATTCATTAATACTATACTCTTCTTATCACTTTTACCCGTAATTTGGGATGTTGGGAGTGAAACCTTTCCAATTTCTGGTGTACTTTCAGAGATAGCTTCAATCAATTCTGGTCCAGAAAATACCATAGCAGTTTCCCCAGCTTGATACAAATCTTCCCCTGTTTGAATACCTTGTGTCAATACTTCCTCTGGTAATAAACCCTCCCCATATAAATCAACCCAATACTTAAATACTGCCTCACCTTCTGGAGTATTAAAAGCAGCTTTTCCATTAATATCTATTAACTCAACTCCCATCTTGCCAAAAGACTCTAATACCTCATTTCCTCCTTGTGGTGAAAAAGAAACAAAAAAAGCATATTTATCAGTTCTTTCTTTAATTTGTTTAGCTACCTTAGCCAACTCTGTATAAGTTTTTGGAGGTTGCTCAACTTCTGCTTGTTTAAATAGCTCTGAATTATAAATTGTTATATTTGTCGTACAATACCACGGAACACCAAAACTTTTACCTTTAACTTGACTAGCTTGCCAAAGATTAGGTAAATATTCATTCTTAAACGAATCTGATAAGATAGTATCCAAATTTAACCAAGCATTAGGTTTAGTTAATAAATGTGCAAAACTTGAATTAAGATTAACAACATCTGGAAGAGTTTCTGTCAAAATAGCACTCTCAATTTTGTTTTCCATCTCTGACCAAGGTATATCAACCCATCGTACTGATAAACCTGGATTATCTGCTTCAAAATCGGCAATCAACTGATTAAAATAATCAGTAAACTGAGGTTGAAGCTGTATCGTCCAGAACTCAATTTCTTTAGTCTTTAAATTAGGATAAGGAGTATTACAACTAATCAAAAATGTTAGTATGAGCAATACAATAGCAAATACCCGAAACCTTTTCCATTTAACTATGATAAACATTTGATAAATTTTAGAAAAATATCTCAGATTCTGTCTTATAATTATAGAAATTTTCACTTTATTAGACCACAGTAGAGATGTTTTGTGGAGCCTCTCTACACTATAGCAATTCCTCAAAAACTTGAGTTACAAAATTTTAGGCTTTAGACAACTAGCAAGAGATTCAAAAATTAATAGTAGTTGTACTTTAGTAATCCTAAATAGGTTGTAATATCTCATCATAGTGGTTTGGTTTCCAAACCTAAGCTAAGATAGGATTTGGTTTCCAAACCCCTACAATTTTTTTTCACAAATCATTTAGGATTAGTATTTTAGGAATTTCCTAATTTAGAGAGGGAATAGGAAATAGGGAACAGGGAGTCAATAGGATATGTAATTAATTTGGCTTATGAACTTACCAACTTTTGATTGCTATTAAAACTAATTATTGAAACAAAAACAACTTTTATAGCAATTCCTAAAGTTATTAGGCATAGTTGTTTTCTTTCTTTTCTGTTCCCTGTTGCCCGTTTCCTGTTCCCTCAAACCTAAAATTTTGTACCTTATAGCAACGGGAAAGGCTGTAACTTACACTAACCTAACAAAAACAAATTTTCATTTCAATTCAAACCAGGAGAAAAATGGTTAATTACTTAAAAAACCTGTTTAAAAAAAAGAAACCAGGAATAGGAATAGAACTAGGCCCAGAAAGAATTAATATTGCCGAAATTCGGCAGCAAGGAGATAAATTAAAATTAGTAACCTTTGCTACAGCAGAAGTACCAGAAGATGTATTTTTTGAAGGTCAAATAATTGATTCACCCACAATGTCAGAACTAATAGAGTCAATGATAGAGGAAAATAACATCAAAACTCGCAGAGTAGCAACAGCAATTCCAGGTAGAGAAGCAGTTACTCGTGTAATTCCCGTACCAGCAGAATTAAACGACGAAGAATTACAGGATTATATGAACCAAGAAGCAGGTTTATACTTACCATTTCCCAGAGAAGAAGCAGATGTAGACTATCAAAAATTAGGAGTTATAGTAGATCCAAATGATGACCTAGAAAAAGTACAAGTCGCCTTAGTCGCAACTAGAAAAGAAGTAACAGATGGCTACATAGAAGTTTTTACACAAGCAGGATTAGCAATAGATGTATTAGAAGTAAGTAACTTCGCCCTGATCCGCACAGTAAAAGATATTCTTCAACAATATGGACCTCAAGAAGCAACAGTAATTGCAGATTTAGAATTTGACAGTACCGAACTTGCTATCGTAGTAGACGGGATACCCCAATTTAACCGGACAATTCCTATTGGGACCTATCAAATGCAATCCTCCTTAAACGAAGCGATGAACTTACCTCCAACCAGAGATACTACAGAGTTATTAGGGATGACCGTTCCAGTATTAGATACAATGGGAGTCACAGGAAACGAACCAAATCCCGGAACCAATGCTCTACTAAAAGTATTAGCAGAATTAGGAGATGAACTGCGACGCTCAATAGACTTTTATCTCAATCAATTTGAAGATTTGGAGGTGGCACAATTATTATTAACAGGGTCAGGAGCAGCAATAGGACAAGTAGATGACTTTTTTATGCAACGTTTAAGTTTACCAGCGTCTAAAGTCGATCCAATCGAAACTTTAGCCTTAGAAACAGAAGAAGAAATTCCGCCAGAACAACGTTCTGGTTTAGGAATTGTATTAGGTTTAGGACTAAGAGAGGTATAAATTAATTATGTATGGCCTAGATATAAATTTTCTGAACGATCGCCCAGAATATAAAAAAGATATTCCCAAACCAGCAAGTAGTGGACCATCACTAGAAGACCCAAAACCAATTTTAATTGGGGCAGCAGTAGCAGTAGCAGTTAATGGTCTAGTTGCAGGTGGGTGGTTATATCTAAATCAGGTAAACACCAAACTCCAGGCAGACTTAGACAAATTAAATGGAGAATTGAGTAAACTAGACGCTCAAGTTAAAGACCTTGAAGCAATTAAAGAAAAAACTAAGACATTTAAAGCAGAAGCAAAAGCTTTAGCAACAGTTTTCGACCAAATCAAACCATGGTCAGCATTATTAGGAGAGTTTGGATCTTTAGTACCTAGTGGAGTAATAATAACTAGCATAGAACAAAAAGAAGCAAAAGTATCAGCCCCGCCTCCCCCGACAAAATCTGCTAAAAAGGAAGAAAAAACAGAGACACCAGTACCCGCAAAACCAACAGCAACTCTATCATTTGCTGGAACTTCAGATTCTTACGGTAAAATTAATGACTTTTTATTATTATTGCAAAGCTCTCCCTTTTTCCAAGGAGAAAAAACCAAACTAATTAGTGCTGCAAAAAAACCTAATCCAACTAGGTTAGAATTACAAGAATCAAACTCAACCTTAGCACCAGAAATACCAGAATTACCTCCAATAGTTGAATATAAAATAGAAACAAATCTTAGTCCTTTAGGTGCATCAGAATTACTGCCTCAGTTAAAGAGTCAAGGAGCAATTGGATTAGTAGATAGAATAGAAACACTAAAAGAAAAAGGAGTATTTTAAAAATGGTAGTAGCAAATGAATGGAATCCAGAATTAGAAGAACAAGAAGAAGAAGGAGGAGGTCCGAAAATTCTAGGGGTCTCCCTCAAAGACCCTAGATTTATTGGAGGAGCTATTGGTGTTGTAGGTTTAGGAATAGCAGGATTCTTAGGATATAATCAACTTAAACCAGCTATCCAAAAAAGTGCCGAATTAAGAACAGAAATAAAAACAGCAGAAGTCAAAATTAAAGAGCAGCAAAAACAAATAAAAGAACGACCAAAAGCAGAAGAAGAAAGGAAAAAAGCTGAAAAACAAAGAGAAGACGTAACCAGCTTATTTGCCAGTGAAAAAACAATGAAAACTCTGCTATACGATATTAATAAACTCATAGATCAAATTAATGCTGGAATTACAGATGAAGACCAACAAGCAAAAATGACAAAATTTCAGCCAGTGGAGCCAAAAAATGGTAACTATATAGTTAACGATAACTCATTAGGACCTTTGGTAAATGGCAAATTAAAGCGACGAGAATTTAAAGTAGAATTTGAAGGGAGTTATCCTCAAACAAGAGCCTTTATGATTGCTATAGAGAGGATGCAAACATTATTAGTAGTCAAAAACTTAAAAACAAAACTCGAACAAGGAAATCAAGTTATAGAAGTTGAATGGAAACAAAATAAATTTGTACCAGTTAGCTTGCCAGAAAGTAGACTCAGAACATCCTTTGATATGCACGCTCTATTAGCCTTAAGTGAACAAGAGTCATTGGGCAAAGAAGATCCCAAAGAAGAGCCAGAAAAAAAATAACACAATTTGCTAAATAAATGTTATTTTATCAGAAAAATTAGCTCTGAAATTTGCCCTTTCTTAGAGCATATTTTTTATCCCTAAAATAGGTTCATTATATAGATAATTAATAATTACCCCTGGTTAAAACCTTAACGGAATTGAATATAAGGAAATATCCTACTAACGCTTTTTCATCTTGAAATAGAATGTTTTATACCTTGGTTTTTTTAGGGAAAAATTGATATTGAAATAGTGAAATATTGAGCAGAGATGGGAATTATTTCCCAACCTTTTCCCTAATATTGATATTGTCTTCCTTCAAATCCTGTCCTGACAAAAAAAAGGTCTCAAACCTCGTCTATTAGGCAGGCATGTTTGAAAGTATCGTGAGTTAACAATTTAAGGAGAACGAGAGATTAGAGGATAAAAAAAATAGAAAAATTATATCATGTCCGCTGGTATCGGAGCGTGTAAAAGTTGGGGAAATATTTACCTTATGTATGTAAGGTTTTTCTTTTTCTTCTTTCTTCTCTCCTAGATAACTAAAGCCTTCTTTCTTCTTCCCTCTCTCCTAGATAACTAAAGCCTTCTTCCTTAACTTCTGTATACAATACCGATGCTACCGGACATGATATTAGCCAAAATTTGCCGATTTTTCAGTCGATAAGTATCATTAAACTCTGGCTAAATATCTGGTTCAATGCCCTCAAATAAAAACTATTCCTTAATTAAGCTTTAAGAATAATTGATGAATATTGGGAAAAATTATGGGTAAACCGTGGAAAATTCTCCCCTGCTCCCTACTCCCCTGCTCCTTCTCTGCCTTTTCAGGACTACCAAAATTAAAAAAAAAGAAAAAGTTAAGAAATTTTAGCTCCAAAACTGAAGAAAAAGACCTATACTCGACCAAAAAGAATAATATCTGAATAACTAAAGAAGCCCAATGTGGAGTGAGGAAAGTGAAACAACAAATACAATTTAGTAGTGGACTGTTAACTGGAGTCGCGGCAGTAATTATAGCCCAAACCCCAGCCTTTGCAGTAACCCAAATTACCCAAGTCCAGTTAAATTCAGAAAATGGGGGCATGAATATCGTCTTAGTTACCAATAATGGCGATCGCCCCGAAGTATTCTCAGTCAACAGAGATAACTCTTTCGTAGCAGACATAATCAATGCCCAACTAAGCTTACCCCAGGGCAACAAATTTCGGAAAGATAGTCCAGCCCCTGGTATAGAATATGTAGAGGTAATGCAGGTAGATGCCAATAGTGTACGGGTAGTTATCCGTGGTCAAAACAGTCCTCCCAGAGGTAGAATTATCCAAGGAGGAGGCCAAGGAATTATTCTTAGTGCTGCTATTGGTTCAGGAGAAATAGCTCAAGCCCGCCCCCAACCCAATAGTTTTCCCCCTCCCTCAGAAACAGCACCTCCTCCTTTAGAACCTGCAACCCCACCAGTAGAACCTGAAAGAACTGTAGCACCACCAAGAGAAAGGACTACAACCCAAGAGTCAGAGATACTATTACCAGACTCAGAACTAACAGGAGATGGTTTCCCTACTCTACCAGGACAACCATCTCCTAGTGAAGTACCACCCTTTTTACCACGAGCAGTAGCACCACCAGTAGGTGATATAGCAATATCTAATATCAACCCTTCAGTAGAAGTTATAGATTTAAGCACCCAAGAAAAAATACCTCGTTTAGTATTACGAGATGCTCCAGTTAGAGATGTTTTAGCCTTACTAGCTAGGGCAGCAGGATTAAATGTTGCCTTTAGTTCAGGAGGAGACCCGGCAGCCGAAACAGGCCCTACTATTTCTCTAGATATTGAAAATGAGCCAGTTCAAGATGTTTTTAATTACGTTTTACGTCTAAGTGGGTTACAAGCAAACCGAGTAGGTAACACAGTATTTGTGGGGCAAGAGTTACCAGCAGAAGCTAGAAATGTTGTGGTTCGTTCCTTCCGTTTAAACCAAGTTAGTGCCCAAGAAGCTGCAGGTTTCTTAGTTAGCTTAGGAGCAGAAAGTGCATTAGTGACAAGCCAACCTGTAACTCAGGTTAACACAGTGAATATTCCTGGGACTAATCAGGCAATTACAAACACTGAAACAATTACAAGAACAGTTGTTCAACCTCTGCGCTACGATCCCCAAGACGCACCCCCAATATTGGATGGTTTGCAAATAGCAGTTGATAACCGACTCAATAGTGTTACCTTGGTCGGTCCACCACAAAAGGTAGAAATAGCAGCAGCTCAATTAATTCAGTTAGATTTACGACAACGACAAGTAGCTGTCAACGTAAAAGTTATAGATGTCAACTTATCAGCAGATGAACAGTTTAATAGTAGTTTTTCTTTTGGAATCAATGACACATTCTTTATTAACGATAATGGGGCAGCATCTCTAAATTTTGGTAGTCTTCAACCTGCTACTCAATCACAGCAGGATTCTAGTTTTCCTCTAGCTCGTCCTGTTGCTCCTAACCCAATTTCTGGAGACCCCTTCTTTGATAGCCAACGTACATTTGATGTTCCATTTACAGGTATTCCTAATGTCAATCAGGGTAGAGGTACTTTTCTCAGGCCAATAGCTCCTACAACAGGAGAACCTACAAGAATTGGGATAACAGATTATGAACCTTCAGAAATAGATGTTAATGAGGATGGAACACTGGAAGTAGAACTAGGAGAAGCAGAATTTGGTTTGTTTCCCCAAATTTTGTATCCCAGAAGATTCCTGTCACAACTGCGGGCTACTGTTACAAGTGGTAATGCTAAAATTCTTACCGATCCAACTTTAGTGGTTCAGGAAGGGGAAATAGCTAGTGTCAGGTTAGTAGAAAACATCGTTAAAAGAGTTGAGAGTGACTTTACTGATGTTTCAGGTGCAACCAGGGAAACCAGAACTCCTCAGTTTGAAGATGTAGGACTAACTCTAGCTATACAAGTAGAGAGAATAGATGATAACGGCTTTGTAACTGTAACGGTCAACCCAGAACTAAGTTTTATTGCTCGAAGAATTCCTACAGATAGTGGTAATCCAGATGAATTTGCTACAGAAATTGCCAGGCGTCGGGTAGAATCTGGTAGAATTCGTCTGCGGGATGGACAAACTCTAATTATTTCTGGCATTATTCAAGAGCAAGAAAGAACAACAGTAGATAAAGTCCCTCTTTTGGGAGATTTACCAATTATTGGTACTCTATTCCGCAGTAGTCAAAATGAAAATCAACGAGCAGAGACAATTGTACTACTAACTCCTCAAATACTTGATGATGGCGATCGGTCCTCTTGGGGCTACCGATATAATCCAAGTCCAGATGCTTTGCAAATGATGGAAAGAGGTCAACCAAGACCGCGCTAAAGTTAAATGTCAGGGATGGTCTATATTTATCACTTTGAACCATCCCACTTTTATTGATTATTCAAAAACTAAAACGATCTAGTTTTGCTTACTATCTGGGGAAAACTAGGCTCAACTAATCAACTAATTTCCATTTTTGATTATAGATTAGCAAATAGTTAGACTCAAAAATCTTAACTTTAGAGTGCTTCGCAGAATGATATTTAAAGTGCTAGAAAAACTAAAACGATCTAGTTTTAGTGACTATCCCAAAACACCAGGCTCAACAAATTAACTAAGTAGGTAGACAAAATTATTTGTATATTTTAAATTTTGTCGCTCCTTTAATAGCTCTATGACAGAGCAATCAAAAAAGCACAATTAATTCTGTCCAGGTACTTAATTTCCATTTTTGATGATAGATGAGCAAATAGCCAGACTCAAAAATCTTAACTTAGGAGTGCTTCACAGAATGATATTTGAAGTGCCAGAAAAACTAAAACGATCTAGTTTTGGTGACTATCTAGTGGAAACCAGGCTCAACAAATCAACTAATGTCCATTTTTGAAGATAGATGAGCAAATAGTCAGACTCAAAAATCTTAACTTTAGAGTGCTTCGCAGAATGATATTTAAAGTGCTAGAAAAACTAAGACGATCTAGTTATGAGTCATAACTGTCTAAATTTAGATTTTCTCACACAGATGGGGAAAATAGTTAGGCAACAAAACTTTAGCTCTAGAGTGCTTCAGAAAATGATATCTACTCCACCATCAAAACTAAGACGATCTAGTTATGAGTCATAACTGTCTAAATTT